>NZ_JAHGAH010000311.1:0-2280 GCF_030248475.1 Vibrio sp. D173a | reverse complement strand
AACTGATCGGAGTTAGCTCATTGAGCGGCTTTTTCGTAACGAATTGTATCCATCCGATGGTGCGATTACAGCACCATTGCAGCAATCCAACCGAAGATGATCAGTGGAATGTTGTAGTGGATAAATGTCGGTACTACGGTTTCCCAAATGTGTTCGTGCTGACCGTCTGCGTTTAGGCCAGATGTTGGGCCTAACGTTGAATCTGAAGCAGGAGAGCCAGCATCACCAAGAGCGGCTGCCGTACCAACAAGGGCGATAGTTGCCATTGGCGAGAAGCCGAATGCTAGTGATAGCGGAACATAGATAGTTGCAAGGATTGGGATCGTAGAGAACGATGAACCAATGCCCATTGTTACCAACAGACCAACGATCAACATCAATAGTGCTGCAAGAGGTTTGTTGTCACCGATGCTGGTTGATAGCGATTGTACCAGTGTTTCAACGCCGCCAGTTTGCTTCATTACTGCCGCAAAACCTGCCGCTGCAATCATGATGAAGCCAATCATTGCCATCATGTGAACACCTTTAGTGAACACATCGTGCGTCTCTTTCCACGCGATAACGCCGCCGAAAGTGAATACCATGAAGCCAGCTAATGCACCAATGATCATCGAGCCTGTGTAAAGTTGAACGCTTAACGCTGCGATAATACCCAAGCCTGCAACCATGATGTGCTTCTTATTTAGCTTCGCTTCTGATTCTTGAACAACGGTCAGTTCAGTCTCTTTGTATTCACGAGGTTTACGGTAGCTAAAGAAGATCGCAGTTAGAAGACCAAACAACATACCTGCGCCCGGCAACAGCATTGCAGTAGGAACTTGGTTTGCCACAACATCGGTTAGACCGTTGTCATGCAGATTCTTCAGAAGGATATTGTTAAGGAAGATACCACCAAAACCGATTGGTAGAACCATGTATGGCGTGATCAAACCAAAGGTAAGCACACAAGCAACCAAACGACGGTCCAGCTTCAGCTTAGCGAATACGCCCAAAAGAGGTGGGATCAAAATTGGAATGAAGGCGATATGTACTGGAATCACGTTTTGAGATGACATGGTAACAAGTACAAGAGCAACCAATACTGCGTATTTTAGACCCGTAGTCGACGCAGAGCTCTCTTTACCATTTAGGCGCTTGATAACGCTTTTTGCAAGAAGGTCAGTGATGCCAGAGCGAGAAATCGCAACAGCAAAAGTACCTAGCATTGCGTAGCTTAGCGCGATAGTCGCACCGCCACCTAGACCACTTTCAAATGCGGCAACCGTATCCCCAAGGCTCATGCCAGCAACAAGGCCACCAACGATGGCACTAAACGTGAGGGCAACCACCACATTTACGCGCATCAATGCTAACACGAGCATGACGCACACAGATATAACGACAGGATTCATACTTTTCCTAATATGTTGTGTTTACTTATTATTCTTCGTCGACAAGCGGCCAACCGCCTAGGGCCTTCCATTTGTTGACGATGCCACAGAATAATTCTGCAGTTTGTTGTGTATCGTAAAGGGCAGAATGCGCTTCACGATTGTCGAATTCCATCCCTGCAGCTTTACATGCTTTAGCGAGAACAGTTTGACCATAAGCAAGCCCACTTAATGTTGCGGTATCAAAAGTGGCAAATGGATGGAAAGGGACTCTTTTTAGTTTGCAGCGCTCGTTAGCTGCATTAACAAAACTTAAGTCGAAAGCAGCGTTGTGTGCCACCATGATGGCGCGCGAACAATCGGCCGCTTTTTGCTCTTTACGGATTAGTTTGTAGATTTCTTTGAGTGCTTCTTGTTCTGATACTGCACCGCGAAGAGGGCTGAATGGGTCACGAATGCCATTGAATTCAAGTGCTTCTTTTTCTAAATTCGCGCCTTCGAAAGGTTCGATATGAAAATGAATGGTTGAGGCAGGATGCAGATCGCCATTTTCATCCATGCTAAGGGTGACAGCACAGATTTCTAAAAGTGCATCAGTTTGAGCATTGAAACCTGCGGTCTCAACGTCTACTACCACTGGAAAATAACCACGAAAACGCTTTTTCAGGGTCAGAGCTTCATTTTCTATTGTCATGTTGGCTTATATTTGTGTGACGAAGGCTGCATTATTGCAGATTCTACCGATGAGAAAAACCGCAATTTGGGAGAAATGTAAAATTCTATTTCCCGTTAGCCAGTAAGGGTTATAACTAAAAACAAGGTTAACGTGCACCTGTTATTCTCGCGATGTTATTTACCATTTTACGCACTTGCCAAAGTGAGCGTTAACTCCTTATACCCAAGTAACCTC
>NZ_JAHGAH010000310.1:0-1163 GCF_030248475.1 Vibrio sp. D173a | reverse complement strand
ATATTGGCGGTTTTACATGGTGTTATAATATAACAATTAAACCAATGTTCACACCATTCATTACCACGTAAAACGTAACGCTATATGACAGTCACCCTGACAGTAGAAAAGCCAAAACCAAAAAAGCCACTGTTCTATCTTAACTATGATAAATCAGCGGCTTTTCGAACAATTTAAAACAAGCGTGAAAGAGTAGTATTCGCTTTAGACAAACATCAATATGCTTTGAAACTTATCGTTTCTTTCCCTGCTGTACCAGCTTCTCGTGCCAAGCAGTATTTCCATCACGGTTGCTCACATCATATTCGGCGCAAAACTGAGAAATGGTCATATTGTTATCGCCAGTGGCCAGTTTTAAAGCCAGCTGAACTTGCTGTAGTTTACTTTGCAGGCGAAGAATTTGACCTGCGTTTGGACTTTTCTCTTTCGCGTATTTCAGTGCTGCGTGCTTACGTTCCGCCGCTCCAGCTCTTCGATCTGCCTCGCCCAAGAGAAACTTTAGTTGACCAATCGTTTTGCCTTTCTTAAAAGCAGGGTCAAGCAGCTCAACACATTCATCAAAAGTCGGATTTTCAATGTATGGATCGATTTTATGTGCTTGTTGGCGCATCCACTCTAGCGCTAATTCTTCATCTGACATCGTGAAACCTTGGCGAAAAAAAGAGACATATAATATCGTTCATTAAGGATGGGCTGCAACACTAGATTCTACTCGCATCAGTCGTATTAATGAGCAGTTACTGTAACTATTATATACAAAATACCTATTCTGCTAGATCGTCATCGCTATGAAGCGTTTAGCACAGCTCTTTGACCACAAAGCCTTTCATGTGCAACCTAGCTCGACTATCACCAATCTTTTCCCTTGTATCGCTCACAGCGAAATGTTGAGTAAGAACAAAACGAATACTTGCAATACTACTTACTAGATTAATTGGATTAATAAGGCTTTCATCCATTTTTCGAAGCCTTTATCACCTGCCCGAATTTACAGTTGAAATCAGTTTTTTTAAAATAAATAATCATTATTGATTTTTTCATTAACAAATATTTAGTTTGTAAGCATAAGCCAAACCTGCTTGTAAAATGTGATCTTCCCCGTATTATTCGAGCCAACAAATAACACTTAAATAAATAAGTCAGGCTCAAAAATGAAAAAAACA
>NZ_JAHGAH010000031.1:0-27329 GCF_030248475.1 Vibrio sp. D173a | reverse complement strand
GGCGGGTTTATTTTTCAACAGTATCTTCCGCAATAAATCCCGAGAACCACTCCCCCTATTTTTTTATAGCTTTTCATTCTCTTTCAGCTATTTACTCGAGTAATAACTCTATCTATAATTCATTCTCATTTTTATAAAATCAATTTAATATTACGGAATTAAAATGAAAAAAACGTTAGTGGCTTTTCTGATTGGGCTGACTTTGCCAGCAACCACAATCGCAGATACTCTTAAGCCTGTTAAGAATGATGTATCCACTCGCATTATCGGCGGTGAGCCAGCCAATACTTCTGACTGGAAGTTTATTGCTTCACTGGTACGTAAAGGACAGCCAGCATCTATTGGTCACTTCTGTGGCGGTAGTTTCCTTGGTGGAAAATACGTATTAACTGCTGCGCACTGCGTAGAAGACCTCAATGCGGACGATCTGGATATCGTTCTTGGTCTTTATGACAAAAACAGAGAGTCTCAAGCACAGCGCATCGCCGTTAAAAATATCTATTCACATGATGCATATAACAGCAAAACAACGAACAATGACATGGCTCTTATTGAGTTGGAACGCAGTGTCGACAGCGCAACTATTGCTCTTGCCACGCCAGAAGTTCTAGCTAACGTACGCGCAGGAGATAAAGTACATGTCGCAGGATGGGGAAACACCTCTACGACAGGAAGGGAATTTCCGGCTGTTTTACAACAAGTTGATTTAGAGTATGTGGATCGAGAGACCTGCCAAAACCTAGAAGGAAATTACGCCAACGTATCAGATGATGGCATCTGTGCGGGATACTATTGGGGAGGAAAAGATAGCTGCCAAGGAGATAGCGGCGGTCCACTCATCGTTGATGATAACGGTATCAACAAATTGCTAGGCGTGGTCAGCTGGGGGGATGGATGTGCTCAACCAAACGCTTATGGTGTTTACGCCAACGTCGCTCATTTTCAACACAATGGTTGGATAGATAGCCATCGCAATACTATCAGCTTCACTCAGTACCGAGATCTTCGTTTCGTTGAGCGAAAAGCGCAGCAAGAGACCTTTACTATTCGTAATGACGATACTATCCCATTCAACATCTACCAAAGCACAATATCATACGGAAGTACCATCGAGAAAAGCACTTGTACTGGTACCTTAAAGCCTTCGCAAAGCTGTCAAATTACCGTCGGCTACCAACCTAGCTATTCGGAATCAGCAACAACGATAGAGCTCTTTACCGATCATCCGAAACTGTCCAAACTCACAACAACTTTCGAGTATTCAGGTGTAGATAAAGCAAGCAGATCAGTGCGTAATGCCATTCCGCTAGCAGACGCAAATGTTTATACCGGTCAAAACGCTTGGACGGCTGAAAATGGTGAACTGCAATCAGCGGATATGGGAGCTTATCCTGGTGTATCTGAGCTGGTTTTGACCGATCTTCCGAAGGGCAAACTTACCATGGATCTCAAAGTAATGTCCGATGGTTTTGATTACTTTGTCATCTTTGTTAATGGTCAAGTTAACTATGTGACCCGCCAACTCCTCGCTTATGAAGAGCTCCAGATCGATCTGTACAAAACATCTAATACAATAGCGTTTGCATACCTCAAACAACCGAATTCGAGTGGTATTTACAGCGCGCAAGCAGTTATTCGTAATATAAATATGTCAGTCAGCACAGATAATACGGGCGATACTGGCAACACTGGTACCAACTTTAATAAAAAGTCTAGTTCAGGCGGCAGTTTATCTATTGGCCTATTGATGTTACTGGCTGCAGGTTCATTCGTACGACGCAAAAAAAGGTAACGAGATGAAACATAGACTCAAAATATTGCTACTTGGTTTGGGCACTATCAGTTTAACTGCATGTTCAGCAAACGCAGGACTGCAAACAAACCAGACGCCTGAGCACCAAGCAATGATGGTAGAGGCTTATCGGACAAGTGAGAGTCAAATTTCATTTATCACAGAGTCTAACGGCTGCAGTGAAAACGAGGACTTTAGCCTAAAAATAGAGCAAAGCTCAGAGACAGAGGCTCTTATTACTATCGTTAGAGACAAGGCGGATCATTGTAAACGAATGCCGTTTGCCAAAACTTTTACACTGCCTCTAGATGAAGAGTTGCAAGGCAAAAAGCTTTCCATTACAAACCCAAAAAGCAAGTCACTGACTAAATAATAGTTAGCATGCAAAAGGGAGCCTCGGCTCCCTTTTTACTTCCAACAACTAAGCAATCTTCACTCTAGCGTTTACGACTGCTCAGACTCAACAATACGCTTGAGTGAATGCGGGTGCAGCTTGATACAAATGCCTTGATACTTAAACGCCACCGTTGGGTTATTCAAGCGTTCGCCTTCCCCTTTCGGGCTCGATAGTTTGATCTTCACACCCAGCTCTTCTAACTCATTAAAGCGTGTGCCAAACTCTGGATAAGTGTGTTTCAAATCAGCAAGAAACTCATCTGCGGTTTCGGCATGAGACGGAATCACAAACTCCACATGTTCCCAGCTTTCAGTTGGGTAGATTTTGCCTTCCGCAGGGTATGGCAGCTCCAGGCACTCAATCTTCCAGCCACGGCTTTCCAACGCTTTATCGAACTCAATAACAATAATTGGGCGACCGTTGATTTTCGCTTGTGAAATCACCTTGCCGTATTGACTCCAAGCCTCATGCGCAGCTTTTGCGGTATCAGTATCGTTAATACGCAACGCAATATGGTCAGCTTGAGCAAAGCTCAGATCCAGTTTTAACAGGGATGCAAACTCTTCAATCTTCGCCATAAATGCATCCAAATCTTGGATCATCAATTCAGGCGCTAGGCGTTTTTTAACTAGTTGAGTCGTCATTGTGGCTCTCTTGTGGGGCTATTTATCTCATTACTCTGAGCGCAATAGTAAACGCAAACCAAGCCTCATTTCCATTCAATCGAAAAAGTATAAATTTCCCCAATTCCTCTCTGTATGAAAAGCAATAAAGTTGTTATCATTAGCCCCATTTTTGTGAACTCCAGCAGAACTTGGCACTTACTTCGCCGAGTTCTTCGTCCTTGAATTGAAGGAAACGCGTGTGAATATCCAAGCACTTATTAATGACAAAGTATCTCAGGCTCTAGAAGCCGCTGGCGCACCTGCAGGCAGTCCTGCGGCGGTACGCCAATCAGCAAAGCCACAATTTGGTGACTACCAAGCAAACGGCGTAATGGGCGTTGCTAAAAAACTGGGTACTAACCCACGAGAATTTGCACAGAAAGTACTGGATGTTCTAGACCTAGACGGTATTGCGAGCAAGACAGAAATCGCTGGTCCTGGTTTCATCAACATTTTCCTAAGCGAAGAGTTCCTAGCGAAGCAAGCGGAAGCGGCATTGGCTGATTCACGCCTTGGCGTTGCAGCAGACGAAGCTCAAACTATCGTTGCTGACTACTCTGCACCAAACGTTGCGAAAGAAATGCACGTTGGTCACCTACGTTCAACCATCATCGGTGATGCGGTAGTACGTACTCTTGAGTTCCTAGGTCACAAAGTGATCCGTGCGAACCACATCGGCGACTGGGGTACTCAGTTCGGTATGCTTATCGCAAACCTTGAGCGTGTACAGCAAGAGTCTGGCGAAGTTTCTATGGAGCTAGCTGACCTTGAAGGCTTCTACCGTGAGTCTAAGAAACTGTACGACGAAGACGAAGAATTCGCAGTGAAGGCACGTAACTACGTTGTGAAACTGCAGAGCGGCGACGAGTTCTGCGCAGAAATGTGGAAGAAGCTGGTTGACGTAACCATGATCCAAAACCAACGCAACTACGATCGTCTAAACGTATCTCTATCTCGTGATGACGTAATGGGCGAGAGCATGTACAACGACATGCTACCTAAGATCGTAGCGGACCTTAAAGCACAAGGTCTTGCGGTTGAAGATGACGGCGCACAAGTTGTGTTCCTTGAAGAATTCAAGAACAAAGACGGCGAAGCGATGGGCGTTATCGTTCAGAAACGCGACGGCGGCTTCCTATACACAACAACGGACATCGCATGTGCGAAATACCGTTACGAAGAACTAGGCGCAGACCGCGTACTTTACTTCATCGACTCTCGTCAGCACCAACACCTAATGCAAGCTTGGACTATCGTTCGTAAAGCGGGTTACGTGCCAGAGTCTGTATCTCTTGAGCACCACGCGTTTGGTATGATGCTAGGTAAAGATGGTAAGCCATTCAAGACTCGTGCAGGTGGTACAGTTCGTCTTGCTGATCTTCTAGATGAAGCAGAAGTTCGTGCAGCACAGCTGATCGAATCTAAGAACCCAGAACTAGCAGAAGACGAGAAGAAAGCGATCGCGAACACAGTTGCAATGGCAGCGGTTAAATACGCAGACCTTTCTAAGCACCGCACCACAGACTACGTGTTCGATTGGGACAACATGCTAGCGTTCGAAGGTAACACTGCACCGTACATGCAATACGCTTACACTCGCGTAGCATCTGTATTCGCTAAAGCTGGCGTTTCTATGGATGATCTACAAGGTGAAATTAAGATCACTGACGAGAAAGAAAAAGCGCTTATCGCAAAACTTATGCAGTTCGAAGAAGCGGTTCAATCTGTTGCTCGTGAAGGCCAACCACACATCATGTGTAGCTACCTATTCGAACTAGCAGGTCAGTTCTCTAGCTTCTACGAAGCGTGCCCTATCCTAGTTGCTGAAGACGAAACAGTGAAACAAAGCCGTCTGAAACTAGCAGCCCTAACAGCGAAGACCATCAAGCAAGGTCTGTCTCTACTAGGTATCGATACTCTAGAGCGTATGTAAGCGATTCGAGAATCGAGACGATTTAGAAAGGTTGGCGTGAAAGCGTCAACCTTTTGTTTTATCTGGCGTATACTGATGTCATTCAATTCAAATCGGATAACATAATGAGTTTTGAACTGCACCCTCAACTGGCAAAAGACACCACCGTTATCGGCCACTTCCCACTGTGTGTGGCGCTTCTGCATAAAGACAACGCCGTGCCATGGGTTATCTTGGTCCCTAAACGTGCAAACCTAAAAGAGCTTCACCACTTGCCAATGCAAGAACAGCAACAGTTTTTGCTAGAGTCTCAAGCGGTAAGCCAAGCACTGGAAGCAACCTTCCGTCCAGACAAGCTAAACCTTGGTGCACTAGGTAATATGGTGCCACAGCTGCACATTCATCATATTGCTCGCTTCAAAGATGACGTCGCATGGCCGGGACCGGTTTGGGGTAACACCAAAGGTGAATTCCGTACAGAAGAAGAGCAAAACGAATTACTTGGTCGCATTAAAAACGTGCTGTCACTGAGCTCTATTTTCCAAAAGGCATAAGCACTGCTAGCGAAAATAATTCGTCTTTGAATACGACTGAAATAGACAGAGAGAGATTAATACATATTTGTAACAATCTTTCTCATTTTTCTGGGATTATCACTTAAATCAAACTTGTTTAGACTGCCAGCTCAATTAGAGAGGGTCATCATGAAACAAGTCTTCAACACATTCCGATACGTTAGCTGGATCGCCATCATCTGTTCTATGGCTGCTTCGTTCTTGCTTTTTGTTATGGGCGCAGCAAAAACCTATTCGGCATTTGCGGTCTTCATTCTTAATCAAACACCTCCAGAAGCACTCGCACATTTAGATAAAGCAGACATCGCGATCGCGTATTTGATCAAGTCACTGGATACGTTTCTTGTCGCGTTAGTTTTGTTCATTTTTGCTCACGGCATCTACACACTGTTTATTTCCAACAAAGCTAAAGCGAAAACACAAGAACTGTCGGTTTTGCATTGGATCAGAACCCCAAACATCGGCCACCTAAAAAATATTTTGGCTGAAGTCATCATCGTGATCTTATTTGTGAAGTTCTTAGAGCTCGTACTGATTAACTTCGACAGCTTAGATTGGACGATCTTAACATTACCTATTTCGATTTTAGTTTTAAGTCTTGGTTTGAAGTTCCTAGGGTTAGGCGCGACTAAACACTCTGAAGAGCATTGATTCCGCAGTATTCATAAACAATAACCAGAAAAAGAAAAGCCGCATCGTTACAGATGCGGCTTTGTCGTTTTTAAGTGATAACTTTTTAGGTGACTAATTCTGACAATCGCTACATGGTGACTGTCAGAGATAGACCATCTTGTTTGGTCACCGAGTAGCGTACTCGAGTCACGTCATGAGCTTTATTGGTGTCGACTAGACGGCTAATTTTACCCTTCTTAATCCACACGCTTAACATTGCGTCGGCACCATCTTCACTCATCCCAAACTGCTTAGCCAGATCTGACTGGGAGACGGTTCCTTTGTCTGCAATGTATTGATAAAGCTCTTTTAAAATCATGCTACTTGCGCCTCTAACGAACCTTGTTGCTTCTTGCCAACTCGCTTGAACACACGATACGTACCAAAGAAGATAGCTACGATCGCTGCCATCCAAATACCACTGGTAATCGGGCTATCCGCGAAGTGCGTCAACTGGTTGTAGAACGTTGCACATAAGTACGCTAACGCCATTGTCCAAACTGCAATAAAGCGGGCGAACTTATGGCCAAATTCACGAACGTAGGCACCCATCGCCGCCACACAAGGAGTGTACAGTAGGATAAAGATTAGGTACGCAAATGCAGCATTGCCAGAGGCGAACTTCGCTTTAATGTTACCAAAGATAGACGCATCAACTTCTTGGTCTTCTGCCACTGCATTTGAGTCTGTTAAGTCACCAACCTCAATACCGAGCGGATCTGAGTAGCTCAAGCCAGCAAGGTTTTCAGGGATACTCATTACCGCCTCTTCTAGGCTGCCCATTAGATCGAATTCAGCTTCTTCACCATCGCTTGGTGTGGTGTATAGGCTGTTCAACGTACCAACCACCGCTTCTTTCGCGAAAATACCGGTAATAATACCTACTGTCGCTGGCCAGTTATCTTCTTGAACACCGATTGGCGCGAAGACTGGTGTTACGACTTGTGCTGCTTTAGAAAGTACAGAGTTCTCACTGTCTTCGTTACCAAAGCTGCCATCAGTACCTAGCGAGTTAAAGAAGCTAAGAATAGCAACAACAACGACGATCGTTTTACCTGCACCCAATACAAAGCGCTTTAGCTTTTGCCATGTTTTGATTACAACGTTTTGTAGAGTAGGAAGCTCGTAGTCCGGCATTTCCATCACCAAACTATCACTGCTACCTGGGTAAAGCGTGTGCTTAAGGAAAAGACCCGTGAAGATCGCTGCCACAATACCAAGTAGGTAAAGTGCAAATACGATGTTCTGACCAGAACCAGGGAAAAATGCCGCAGCAAACAGCGCGTATACTGGCAGACGGGCACCACATGACATAAACGGCGCCATAGATGCAGCCAGTTTACGCTCACGCTCTTGGTCTAAGGTACGAGTCGCCATGATTGACGGTACGTTACAACCAAAGCCAAGAACCAGTGGTACAAATGCTTTGCCCGGCAGACCGATTTTTTGCATGACTTTATCAAGTACAAATGCAGCACGAGCCATGTAACCTGAGCTCTCAAGTACCGCTAGGAACAGATACAAACACGCGATAACCGGAATGAAGGTTGCAACAGTCTGGATACCACCGCCGATACCGTCAGCAAGCACCGTCACTAACCACACTGGTAAATGACCGTCTAACAAGTGGTGACCACCATCCACTAATATCGCACCAACACCGATATCGAAAAAGTCGATGAACGCACTACCGATGTTGATAGAGAACATAAACATCAGGTACATCACAACAAAGAAGAACGGGATACCCACACACTTGTTTAAGATGAACTGGTCTAGCTTTTCAGTCACACTACGACTTAGCTTACCTTCACTACGGCGTACTTTCTTACACTCTTCATGAAGATGTGTGTATTTTGTGTCGGCAACGTGCAGGTCAACATCCAGTTCAAGCTCAGCGATCGTGTTTTCAACGCTGTTGCGGTCAGCATCAGACATGCTGTTAAGAACCAATGCGTCTTTTTCTAGCGCACGAATCGCTAGAGCACGGTTGGAAACGGTTTGATCATTGAAAAGAGCCGAAACGTTGTTGATCGCCGCTTCCATTTGCTCGCCGTAGTTCAAAGACATTTCTTTTAGTGCAACACCTTGAACCACAGACTTATGCAGCTTCTCTTTAAACTCTGCAACTTGTCCTTTATTTGTTGCAGACAAACTCACCACTGGGCAACCCAATGTTTTTTCTAACTCTGCAACGTTAATGACTTGGCGCTCACGCTTAAGCGCGTCCATCTTGTTCAACACGACGATCATTGGGCGACCGAGTTCGCGCAGCTGCAACGTCATATATAGAGAGCGTTCTAGACTTGTTGCGTCCACCACGTTGATGATCAAGTCTGCAGGATGAGTAAGTACCGCACGAGATGCAATTGATTCGTCGATACTGTTACTGTCGTTGCCACTGTCTAGAGAGTAGATACCCGGAAGGTCTGTCAGTAAGAACTCATCACCAGCATGTTTGTACTGACCTGTTTTCTTTTCAACAGTCACACCAGCCCAGTTACCGACTTGCTGCTTAGCACCAGTCAGGCCATTGAAAAGCGTCGTTTTACCACTATTAGGGTTACCAACAGTAAGAATTTGGTATTGCATTATGCTCGCTCCACTTCGATGTTCTGCGCAATGGTTTCTCGCAACGCAACAGAAACACCACGGACTTCAACTTGCAGTGGGTCACCCATTGGCGCACGTCGAATCACTTTTACTTCTGTGTTTGGCAATAACCCCATAACCATCAGCTTTTTTCTGACATCCGATGTGAGACCTTCCAATAATCGGATGGTCACCGTTTCTCCGGGTTTAATTTCTGATAGCTTCATAGTGGCCCTTAAGAGTATTGCTAATGATAAATATTATTATTAAGACTATTTAATGCGCCGATTCTACTCTTCTACATCACCTTAATCATTGTGTGAAATCAAAGATTTCACTATTACTACCGACAGTTTAACGTTAACTCCGTCAAGTTATATCACGTCATTTTCGTCAAAATCGAATATTTTCAGGCTGACAAAAATTAACACGTCCGTAACAAACCAAGTTGGGCAACATTAATTTTCATTTAAAAACAGAAACTTAATGTCAAAATAAAACTTTGTCGCTTTTCTCACATAAAGCTGTCGTTATTTTTATAAGAAAAATAAGTAAGGTCTCGTATAGTTAACCCATCTAGAGGCAACAGCCACTCAAAAGAATTCCAGAGGTGGCATGGCAACATGTCACTCCGGCAGCAAGCGAAGGTGTCATTGACACCCGTGGTATAGTCCCCCCGGCTATACCACGATATTTTTTTTCTTCTCTTTCTTCATTCGCTTATCACTTAACGTCCTATAATCCCTAAACGTTTTCCTCGAAAAAAAACCAATTATTCTCGTTACCTATCGCAATTTTATATCGCCATTGTGCTACATGTATTCCTCGTTAGATGGATCGAGCCTTTCATCCCGCATCCCGCATCCCGCATCCCGCCAGATTAAATCTGATTACCCTTCTACCTAGCATCCATATCGCGTTCTTTATGATACCGCTCGTCTTACAAGCGTAAAAAAGCCCAACTCTAATAGCTGGGCTAGATAAACTTTGAATTAGCACTATGGGCTTGTTTGGCTCTCTTGTGTCATCGCGAACTTAGACGGCGGTAACCCAAAGTGTAATTTAAACTTCTGGCTAAAGTAGGATGGGTCATTGAAGCCACAGTTGAAGGCAACTTCACTGATCTTCTCACCAGCTAGCAACTGCTCACATGCGGTCTCCAACCTGACTTCCGTTACATAATCTTTTAGTGTTCTGGACGACGCCGACTTAAATCGTCTCTGCAAGCTTCGCTCAGACATAAACAACATCTTAGCGGCAGATGCCGTACCAAACTCTGGGTCGTGGTAGTGCTCAGCCACTAACTGATACACTTTCATTAACCACTCTTGCTCAGGCGACATCTCTTCTTGTTGAGGTTGCTGTGTCTGAGCAAACTCAGGAAGCGCCTCCTCAACATGGCTTGGCTCTTGAGCACATGGCCACGAAATCTCTATTTTATTTTGAGCATCAGAAGTGAACATCGATAAATGGCCGCCACTGGCTGCAACTAATTGAGGCAGGTTATCCATACTTAAGTCAACATTGTTGGTGCTCGTTGGGCGTATTGTCGATGCTTTACTTGGCAACTGAGTACCATGGTCAATGAAGCTCAGCGAGACAATATCACTGCCCTCTTCCAGTGTTAATTTAACCAACTGCCCCCGGAACGAGCGCTTGATGATGTTGGCAAAGATGCTGTTAAAGATGACATCGAGGTTAAAGCTCTCTAATGAAATACGGCTCGCCTTTTGCTCATCTTGCAGTTCGACATTAATGCCTGCTTTTGAAAAGTCCTCGCGCCAAACATCCACCACCGATTGGGTTATCTGACTTAAGTTGTAATTTTGACTGCCGCTGCTGGTGTCTTCAGGAGCACTTTTAAGCTCGTTCAATTGCCAGTAGGTCTTGGATAAATGGTCTTGAGTTGCCGAATCCACATCAATAGGAAGCTTGTTCGCGATCGAATCAATACTCGACTTTATCGATTGAGCAACATGATCCACCAGCAGGTTTCTTACCTGAATCTGCTTTCTCAATTGTTGGTTACTGGTCAACAACACTCGACTTTGATGGCGCAGCTGGTTGGTTTTTAGCGTAACTTGAGCTGCCAGATCTCGGTTAGCTTGCAGCACATAGCGTGAACGCCAATACATTAGAAGGGCAAGAACCGCAATAACAGCCAAGGTAAAACCCGATATGGCCAACTTCGATAGATACCATGGTTTAAGCACCGTAAATTTGGAATCTAATCCAATCAGACCCGAAGCCAGTTGTAAGTCATTACTAACCTGTAAGTGGTAATCGCCAGAATTAAGGTGTTCTAACGTTAATTGCCCACCTTCTAACGTTTGCCATTTCTCACTTTCATTTAAGCGATAATACAAATTCTGATTGTCAGGCTTGGGCATCACACCAAAAAGGAAACTAAGGGACGATCCATAAGGCAGCTTCATCTCTTCTAAGTCGGCACTACCCACTTGCACCACTTCATTTTCTAGCATGACTTGGCTAACAATAAGCTTAGATTCTGGCGTGTTAGAAACCAGCAATTTAGACGAGTCAGCTTTAACTAACCCATACTGAGAGCCAAAGATAAGTTGGCGATCACTATCTTCAGCACGACGGATAACGTTACAAATGCCTGGTAAGAATTCATTATTGATAAGGCCCGATGAAGAAGAGTAATGCTTCATGAGCTGTCCAGATAAATGGTAGTAACTTAAGCCAACAGAAGAAGCAAGCCACACCCCTTCCGAATCACTAAGCAAACAAGCTGGGCGAGAGTTTGCGACACTCATCTCCATCACTTGTTTTTCATTGCTGCCCGGAACGGTTCTGAAAACGCCATAGGCGGAAGCAAACCACTGCGAACCATCATTTGCGGTAATAATATCGAGCGATTCACCGTACTTTTCTGAAAAATGGTTAAAGCGAATTCGCTCTCCGTCATACTCGTAAACGCCGTGGTCAGTCCCTATCAGCAGCAACTCTTCCTTGTCGCACAGACGCGTAATCTTCGCAGGTAAGAACTTACTCACTAACCATTCACTGCCAAAATTTCTCATAGCCTGGTTAACAGCATCAATATTAAATAGCTGATAACCACTGGATACCCAAAGGCGATTGGGGCCATCAGCGGTAATATGGTCGATTGTCTTGCCTGCGATGACTTGCAGGTAAGGGAATGTCATCTGCTGTAAGTTTTTCAGGCTATATATTTCCAAACCCGTGGACGTGGCAACCCAGAGCCTCTCTCCCTGAAAAGCAAATTCGTTAATTTGTGACGACACATTTAACACATCGGTAATGCTGCCATTGTTCGAGCGATACAACTTATGATCGTCCGCAAACCAAAGTGCACCATCGGGTCCGGTAAGCGTCTGCCGAATACGACCAGAGAGCATTTGCTGGTCATAACTGCTGAACGTGATTCGCTCAAACTTTTTACTAAACAGAGAGTAATAGCGAATGCCTTGGTTGGTGGCAATCCACATTCCCCCCATATTATCGTTCAGCAACGAGTAAATTTTGGTGCTAGCGAGCTCTAGTTCTAGAAAACTTGCTGGTGTCACTTGGGTTACTTCGCCAGTTAAGAAGGAATACAAATAAAGACCTTGCTCTGTCCCTACCCAGTATTCTTGATTGGTTTCAGCAAAGGTTAAGACATGAGAAGCGCCAATTCGAATAACAGGCTTGCCTGGCTCATAGATATCAAATATCAACGCGCCTTTTAAAGTGCCGACTAAGATTTCACGACGAGTATGGGAGTAATACACTTTCTCGATGTAATTTTTGCCCGATGAGACAACATGATTAAACTTGCTGCCCTCTGATAGGTATACGCCTGAAGTTGTCGCCAACGCCCACTTGGTTTCGACAAAGATAGCGTCGTTAATATAGACGTAACTGTTATTGCTATGCTGATAGAGCTGCAATAGAGAAAAGGAGTTCAGTTCGCTGGTTTCAACATTATAGGTATAGAACTGCACACCATCACTGACCCAAATATAGTTTCCGGATGAACCAATCTTACGGATCTGAGAGCCAGGGTTGAGGCTAAAGACTAAACGGCGCTCTTGGTTCGGATAAGTTTGATACACCTCGTTTTCAATAAATGTCCAAAATGAACCTTTGTAGTAAGCCAACTGCTCTACTTTGTTTCTGAGGAAGCTACCGGATTTTGGCAGTGTGGTTTGACCATCATAGAACAGAACACGACCATGAACATCATGGATCCAGAGCCCACCTTGTTCACCGGGGAACAATTTTTTCGCAGCAATGAAAGTGCCCTTAACCTGATTCGGCAAAGGGTAAAAGATCGCATTCGCTTCACTTGAAGCAATTGCTTGAAATGAGAGGATAAAAGCCCCAAAAAATAGGGCTATTTGGCGCAGCAAGATAAAATCCTTACATGTATCAATACGTGCGGTCTCATCATTCACTCATGCTTTCCGTAGCTGAGTGTCTATATGGTTATTTCGAGCCGCTAATTATTGATAATGATATCTCAAATCCTTTGATAGGAAAGACTCACTGCGCCTAAGGTTTGCAATTCTTACTGCTAGATCACGTTACAAACAGATCTGATGCAAGAAGCACAACACAATTGTTACTTTTCGCTCAAACACTGACTAAAGCTATTCGACATACCTTGAAGAAATACAAAGTAACTGCCTGACTTTACTTCGATCTCGCTACCTAACGGATCAAGAATACCCGTTTTTACGTCGCTGCCGCGCATCACACTCTCAATCACAGCAGGTGTAAATTGAGGCTCTGAGAACACACAGGCAACATCACCAGTGCCAAGTGTTTTACGAATATGAATCAGCGTTTTCGCACCAGGTTTTCGATCAGGAGAAACGGTAAAGTGCCCCATTTGATTTAGGTCGTAGCGCTCTTCAAAATAACCGTAGGCATCGTGGAATACAAAGTAACCTTTTTCTTTCACTGGTGTAAGTTGCTGTTTGATTTCTGCGTCTGTCGCTTTCAACTGGACTTCAAACTTGTTTAAGTTTTCCGCATAAGTTGCAGCGTGTTCAGGGTCGATTTCAGCCAACTTATGAGCAATAGCATTCGCAACTTGTTGAACGGTTTCAATACCTAGCCAAAAGTGAGGATCGTGAGTACCATGGTGATGTCCATCGTGGTCATGAGCATGTTCACTACCAAACTTGCGCAATGACAAATCTGGAATTTCACTAATCGTTAACGTGTTACCTTTGTCCGTCACGACTTTCTCTAGAAACGATTCGAGGTCATGCCCGTACCAAATGACAAGATCCGCCGCTGCGACTTTCTTTACATCAGATGGACGCAGAGCGTAGTCATGAGGCGAAGCGTTGTTTTGAAGCAGAACGCCTGGTTTCGTTACACCTTCCGTTAGCTCGGTTGCGATCATTTGAATCGGTTTAATACTGGTTAACACAGTGACTGCGTGAGCAGGTAAGGTTAACATTGCTGTAGCAGCAAGAATTATAGCTCTTTTCATAGTTTTACTTGGGGTATGGCGTGGAAAGTGAGATAATGTTACATTATAACATTATTACTTTGCAAATGAGTTTCATTCATGTCTTCACTAGTCCGTCTTGAGCAACTGTGCGTCGAGTTTGACGAACGTAGAGTTCTCGACAATGTCACTATGGAATTAGAAAAGGGCAAGATCACCACCCTAATTGGTCCCAATGGAGCGGGAAAATCGACGTTAGTTAAGGTCATTCTAGGTCTCCAGAAGCCGACCAGCGGTAAATTAACCAAACAGCGTAAGCTGAAAATTGGTTATGTCCCTCAAAAACTGAAACTCAACGACTCTCTTCCGCTGAACGTGATTCGCTTTTTAAACCTCGCAGGCAAGTATAGCAAGCAAGAGTGCCTTGATGCGTTACGCCTTGTCGGTGCCGAGCACCTGATCGCAAGTAACATGCATCGTCTATCTGGTGGCGAAAATCAGCGTGTACTTCTAGCACGAGCGCTCCTTCAACGCCCAGAACTTCTCGTTTTGGATGAACCCGCTCAAGGTGTCGATGTTCAAGGCCAAATAGACTTATATGACCTGATTGAAAGCATCCGCCATCGCTTTGATTGTGGTGTGTTTATGGTTTCACACGACCTACATTTAGTCATGGCTAAGACCGATGATGTGATTTGTTTGCATCACCACGTGTGCTGTTCAGGCTCGCCAGCAACCATTACTCAGCATCCTTCTTACATTGCTCTATTTGGCAATGCTACCCGTGAGTCTCTAGCGTTTTACCACCATGACCACGAACACCACCATCACGATTTAGCGGGCTCACCAGTCACTGGCGACGCTATCTCTTGCTCAAACCACGCTCACGGACATCACCATCATGATTGAGTTTTTACTGCCTTCAATATTGGCCGGCATTGGTATCGCACTTATCGCAGGTCCACTTGGCTCATTCGTGGTGTGGCGCAAAATGGCTTACTTTGGTGACACACTCGCGCACGCTTCTTTAATGGGTCTGGCACTTGGCTTTCTGCTAGACATCAACCTGTATCTTGCTCTGCTCGTTTGCTGCCTTGCATTAGCGGTACTGCTAGTGACACTTCAAAAGCAACAGCTTGTCGCAACAGATACTTTGCTGGGCATTTTGGCTCACAGTGCTTTGTCAATTGGTTTGGTCTCCGTCAGCTTCTTAGACAATGTTCGCGTCGATCTAATGAGCTACTTATTTGGTGACCTATTGGCGGTATCACCTCAAGATTTGATGTTCATCTACGCTGGTGTAATCGCAGTTAGCGGATGCTTATATCTTTTCTGGCGTCCACTGCTGTCGAGTACCGTGAGTGAAGAGCTTGCTGCTGTGGAAGGTGTGAATACCGATTTAGTACGTCTAGTTCTGATGCTTATGGTCGGTGTAGTGATCGCAGTCGGTATGAAGTTTGTTGGCGCGCTGATCATGACTTCACTACTGATTATTCCTGCGGCAACGGCTCGTAAAGTCTCTTCTTCACCAGAGCAGATGGCGCTGTTTGCATCGATTATTGGTTCTATCGCGGTGTTGATGGGACTGAGCCTGTCTTGGCACTTCGATACTCCAGCGGGTCCCTCTGTCGTAATCAGTGCCACATTCTTATTCATGCTTAGCCAACTTATTAGCCGCAAAGCATAAGCCCGAGCGTTTAATACAACCCACCTTGCTTGAGACAAAAATCAAAGCAAGATAAAAACAAGATGGGACGGAAAAAGAAAAGCCTGCGAAAATTGCAGGCTTTTTAATACTTATAGTGTGGCTTGGTTAATTACCAACCAGTCACTTCACGTAGACCTTTACCAATCTCAGCTAGAGATTTCACAGTCTTAACGCCAGCTGCTTCTAGTGCTGCAAATTTGTCTTCTGCAGTACCTTTACCACCAGAGATGATTGCACCTGCGTGACCCATACGCTTACCAGGAGGAGCAGTAACACCCGCGATGTAAGAAACTACTGGCTTCGTTACGTTTTCTTTGATGTAAGCTGCTGCTTCTTCTTCCGCAGTACCACCGATCTCACCAATCATTACGATTGCTTCTGTTTCAGGGTCTTCTTGGAAAAGCTTCAGGATGTCGATGAAGTTTGAACCTGGGATTGGGTCACCACCGATACCAACACACGTTGACTGGCCAAAGCCTTCGTCAGTCGTTTGCTTAACCGCTTCGTACGTTAGTGTACCTGAGCGAGAAACGATGCCCACTTTACCTTTCTTGTGGATGTGACCAGGCATGATACCGATCTTACACTCATCAGGAGTGATAACACCCGGACAGTTAGGGCCGATCATGCGAACGCCAGTTTCTTCTAGCTTAACTTTTACGTCGATCATATCTGTCGTTGGGATGCCTTCAGTGATCGTTACGATAAGCTCGATACCCGCGTCGATCGCTTCTAGGATTGCATCTTTACAGAATGGTGCCGGAACGTAGATAACTGTTGCCGTAGCGCCAGTCACTTCTACCGCTTCACGTACTGTGTTGAATACAGGAAGACCAAGGTGAGTTTGACCACCTTTACCCGGAGATACACCACCAACCATTTGTGTACCGTAAGCAATTGCCTGCTCTGAGTGGAAAGTACCTTGACCACCAGTGAAGCCCTGACAGATTACTTTAGTGTCTTTATTAATTAGTACAGACATTATTTAGCCTCCGCAGCAGCAACAACTTTCTGAGCAGCATCTGTTAGCGACTCAGCAGCAATGATATCAACATCAGAATTAGCAAGAACTTCGCGACCTAGGTCAGCGTTAGTACCTTCTAGACGAACAACAACAGGTACCGTTACACCAACTTCTTTCACTGCACCGATGATGCCTTCTGCGATCATGTCACAACGAACGATACCGCCGAAGATGTTTACTAGAACCGCTTTCACGTTGTCATCAGATAGGATGATTTTGAATGCTTCTGCTACACGCTCTTTTGTTGCGCCGCCACCTACGTCTAGGAAGTTAGCAGGCTTACCACCGTGTAGGTTTACGATGTCCATTGTACCCATCGCTAGACCCGCACCGTTAACCATGCAGCCAACGTTGCCATCTAGTGCCACGTAGTTCAGTTCCCACTGAGCTGCGTGCGCTTCACGCTCGTCTTCTTGTGAAGGATCGTGCATTTCACGAAGCTTAGGCTGACGGTATAGCGCGTTTGAGTCGATGTTGATCTTACCGTCAAGACACAGCAGATTGCCTTCGCCAGTAATAACCAGTGGGTTGATCTCTAGTAGCGCTAGATCGTACTGAGAGAACATAGTGCCAAGACCCATGAAGATCTTAACAAATTGTTTGATTTGGTCACCTTCAAGACCAAGTTTGAACGCTAGCTCGCGACCTTGGTAAGCCTGAGGGCCGACTAGTGGATCGATTGCTGCTTTGTGGATTAGCTCCGGCGTTTCTTCCGCAACTTTTTCGATTTCCACACCACCTTCAGTCGAAGCCATGAAAACGATCTTACGAGTTGCACGGTCAACAACCGCACCAAGGTAAAGTTCGTTAGCGATGTTAGACGCTTCTTCTACAAGAATTTTAGTAACAGGCTGACCATTTGCGTCTGTTTGGTAAGTCACCAAGTTCTTACCTAGCCATTTTTGTGCGAATTCTTTTACGCCATCTTTTGTGTCGTGTAGCTCAACACCGCCTGCTTTACCGCGGCCACCAGCGTGAACCTGACATTTTACAACTTTCTTTTCAGTAGTGATGCGACCTGCTGCTTCAAAAGCTTCTTGTGGCGTATCACATGCGTAGCCTTCCGGTACAGGCAAACCGAATTCTGCAAACAGCTGTTTGGCTTGGTATTCGTGCAAATTCATTTTGATATTCCGTTTGTTTATCCCTTAAGGGATTTATTATTTCCATAACGCCGCATCGATGCGGTACGTCTGTAGGGTCTTCTCAAATCAACTGCTTATAAGTTTATATCGGGTGCAGTTCAAATGAAGGCCAGACGCTGAGCCAGTCTAGCCTCGGATGCTGTAGACGTCGAGCTATCAAGGACAACTCGACGTTTTAGCGATATTAAACGTCTAGTAGCAGACGCGCTGGATCTTCTAGTAGCTCTTTAATGGTTACTAGGAAACCCACTGACTCACGGCCATCGATCAAACGGTGGTCGTAAGATAGTGCTAGGTACATCATTGGCAAGATTTCTACTTTGCCGTCAACCGCCATTGGACGCTCTTGGATTTTGTGCATGCCCAAGATTGCCGATTGTGGTGGGTTGATGATTGGCGTAGACATCAATGAACCAAATACACCACCATTAGTGATAGTGAAATTACCGCCCATCAACTCATCAACCGTTAGCTTGCCGTCACGGCCTTTAATTGCTAGCTCTTTGATGCCTTTTTCGATGTCAGCAAAACCTAGTGTGTCGCAGTCTTTTAGAACTGGCGTCACTAGACCACGTGGCGTAGAAACCGCCATGCTGATGTCGAAGTAGTTGTGGTAAACAATGTCATCACCATCGATAGAGGCATTCACTTCTGGGTAACGTTTTAGTGCTTCAGTTACTGCTTTCACGTAGAAAGACATGAAGCCAAGACGAGTACCGTGACGCTCTTCGAACTGGTCTTTGTATTGCTTACGAAGGTCCATGATTGGCTTCATGTTCACTTCGTTAAACGTGGTTAGCATTGCCGTGTTGTTCTTCGCTTCTAGAAGACGGTTTGCTACTGTCTTACGCAGACGCGTCATTGGTACACGCTTTTGGCTACGAGCCGCTGCAGGCGCTTCAACGGCTGCTGGAGCTTCTGCTTTCGGTGCCGCTTTTGCGTTTGCAAGATGTGCTTCAATGTCTTCGCGAGTAATACGACCGCCAACACCAGAGCCTTTCACTTGGCTAGCTTCGAGACCGTGCTCTGCAAGAAGACGACGAACTGCTGGGCTTAGCGCATCGTTGCTCTCTTCTGTTAGCGTTGCTTTATGACGCTTATCAGGAGACGCTTCTTTGTCTTCTGTTGAATCTGTTGTTGGTTCGCCTGCTACTGCGCCTGGCTTAAGCTTCGCGATCAACTGCTTAGAAAGTACTGTTGCACCTTCTTCTTCAATAATGGCTTCTAAAACGCCCGCTTCCGGAGCCGGTACTTCAAGCACAACTTTATCGGTTTCGATATCAACCAGAACTTCATCACGCTCGACTACGTCGCCTGGTTGTTTGTGCCATGTCGCTACGGTTGCGTCAGCAACTGATTCAGGTAAATCTGGAACCAGAATTTCAATTGTCATATCTGTTTCTTCCTTTAACTTCTAGTTCTTAATTCGAAGTTTTTGAGTTCACGTTCAGAGCGTCTTCAACCAACGCTTTTTGTTGTTTCAAGTGCACCGACATGTAGCCTACTGCTGGAGAAGCAGAAGCTGGGCGACCTGCGTACTTAAGATCTGGGCCTGCTGGAATAGCAGCACGGAAGTTGTGTTGGCTACAGTACCAAGCACCCTGGTTTTGAGGCTCTTCCTGACACCACACGAAATCTTCAACATTCGTGTATTGCGCGATAGCGGCTTGAACTTCATCCATTGGGAACGGGTAAAGCTGCTCGATACGCACAATAGCAACATCATCTTGTTCGTTGTTGCGACGCTGTTCTAGAAGGTCGAAATAAACCTTACCTGAACAGAACACAACACGTTTCACTTTGCTTGAATCCAGATTATCGATCTCTGGAATCGCTGGTTGGAATGTGCCTTCAGAAAGCTCTTCCAATGACGAAGTACAAAGTGGATGACGCAGTAGCGACTTAGGTGACATAACAATCAGTGGACGACGCATAGGACGCACCACCTGACGACGGATCATGTGGTAAACCTGTGCTGGTGTAGATGGCACTACAACCTGCATGTTTTGTTCAGCACATAATTGTAGGTAACGCTCTAAACGCGCAGATGAGTGCTCTGGGCCTTGGCCTTCATAGCCGTGTGGCAGCAACATTGTCAGACCACACAGACGAGCCCATTTTTGCTCACCCGATGAAATGAATTGGTCAATCACCACTTGTGCACCGTTCGCAAAGTCACCGAACTGTGCTTCCCAAATAGTCAAACCGCTTGGCTCTGCTGTTGCGTAACCATATTCAAACGCCAATACCGCTTCTTCTGACAACACTGAGTCAAAGACTTGGAATGGACCTTGTTTATCATGAATATTCGCCAACGGAATGTAGGTGCTTGCGTCGTTCTGGTTATGCAGAACTGAGTGACGGTGGAAGAAAGTACCACGTCCAGAGTCCTGACCAGAGATACGGATACGCTTGCCATCATCAACTAGAGTTGCGTACGCCAGCGTTTCAGCCATACCCCAATCAAGAGGCTTCTCACCGCTGATCATTGCAGAACGATCGTTGTACAGCTTGTTTACACGGCTTTGTAGCTTATGACTATCTGGGTATTGGATTAGGCGCTGACCCAACTCTTTCAAGCGAGTTGAATCGAATGTGCTATCCCAAGAAACATCCCAGTCATGTCCGAGGTACGGTGACCAGTCAACAGAGTGTAGAGCCATTGGGCGCCACTCTTTAACCACTACTTCGCCTTTGTCTAGCGCGTCGCGGTACTCGTTAACTAACTGAGTCGCCACTTCGATATCTGATTCGTTTTTGTCGATCAGAACATCAGCGTAGAGTTTACGAGGCGTTGGGTGTTTCTTGATTTTTTGGTACATCAACGGCTGAGTTGCATTCGGCTCATCCGCTTCGTTGTGACCATGACGACGGTAACAAACCAAATCAATCACAACATCGCGTTTGAACTCGTTACGGTAATCCAGTGCAATGCGCGTTACGAAAGCAACCGCTTCTGGATCGTCAGCGTTAACATGGAAAATTGGTGCCTGTACCATCTTCGCGATGTCAGTACAGTACATGGTCGAACGTGTATCGCGAGGGTTCGAAGTCGTGAAACCAACTTGGTTGTTCACAACAATACGAACTGTACCGCCAACGCAGAAACCACGTGCAAGAGACATGTTGAACGTCTCTGCTACCACACCCTGACCTGCGATTGCAGAGTCACCGTGGATAGTGATAGGTAGTACACGGCTGCCATCAAAGTCACCTAAGCGATCTTGACGAGCACGAACTGAACCAATAACTACTGGGTTTACAATCTCAAGGTGAGATGGGTTGAAGGCTAGCGCTAGGTGAACATCACCACCCGGCGTTGCAAAGTCTGCAGAGAAACCTTGGTGGTACTTAACATCGCCCGTACCCCATGTTTCATCATGCTTGCCCGCAAACTCATCAAACAAATCTTGTGGCTTCTTACCAAGAACGTTAACAAGCATGTTCAAACGTCCACGGTGAGCCATACCGATAACCACTTCACGCATGCCGCTTGTACCAGCATGACGGATCAGCTCTTTTGTCATCGGAATCAGTGCATCACCACCCTCAAGCGAGAAACGCTTCGCACCAGGGAATTTTGCACCCAAGTAACGCTCAAGACCTTCAGCAGCCGTTAGCTCCTCAAGGAATGTACGTTTTTCGTCTTTATCGAAAGATGGCTGACCAACGACAGACTCTAAACGTTGTTGGATCCAACGCTTTTGCTCTGTGTCTGTCATGTGCATGTATTCTGCACCGATAGAACCACAGTAAGTCTTCTTCAGTGCTGAGTAGATGTCTTTCAACTGCATCGTCTCTTGGCCAATGGCAAAAGAACCTACGTTGAAAGTTTCTGCGAAGTCATCTTCGGTGAGATTGTGGAATGCAGGGTCTAGCTCCGCCACAGGTGGACGTTGCCATAGACCTAGAGGATCGAGTTCAGCAGCTTCATGACCGCGGAAGCGGTATGCGTTGATAAGCTGTAGAACTTTTACTTGCTTAGCGTCGACATCTGGATCACTAACTTGGACACTGTAATGCTTTGTTTCTTGAGCGAGTCGTCGGAAGTAGTCACGGACACGCGAGTGCGGCTGTTCAGCCACTTCTTCTGAGTTCTTAGGCAACTCATCAAATACGCGTTTCCACTCCTCACTTACCAGATCGGGATCACTTAGATACAGTTCGTAGAGGTCCTCTACATACGTTGCATTGGCGCCAGCCAAGTGTGAAGACTCGAGCCATGCCTTCATCACGCCGTTGTGCATATTTTCCCTTAACCAGTAGTTTTCACGTTTGCTTCGGTCTGCGCCGAGCTATTAAGAGCCGCTCCAAGTAGAGCGGCAATTTTTGTTGTTAATTAAATCGAACGATTCACCAGCATCGACTTGATGTGACCGATGGCTTTCGTAGGATTTAGCCCCTTAGGACAAACACTTACACAATTCATGATGCCATGGCAACGAAAAACGCTAAATGCATCATCAAGATCGGACAAACGTTCATCAGTCGCTGTATCTCGGCTATCAATTAGCCAGCGGTAAGCCGCTAAAAGACCAGCAGGGCCGATAAATTTATCTGGGTTCCACCAGAATGATGGACAAGAAGTTGTACAACATGCACACATGATACATTCGTACAATCCATCTAAATGCGCACGTTCATCTGGCGATTGTAAGTTCTCGCGTGAAGGTGGTAGAGCACCATCATCAATCAAGAAAGGCTTAACTTTCGCATAGTTATCGTAGAACTGCGTCATGTCAACGATAAGATCGCGTACTACTGGTAGACCTGGTAATGGTCGGATGACAATCTTGTCACCCTGCAGTGCTGAAAGCGGTGTAATACACGCTAGACCGTTTTTACCATTCATGTTCAGGCCATCAGAGCCACAAACACCTTCACGACATGAGCGACGGAATGAGATGCTAGGATCTTGCTCTTTCAGCAGAATCAACGCATCCAGAACCATCATGTCTGAGCCTTCTTCCACCTCAAGGGTGTAATCCTTCATGTAAGGTTTTGTGTCTACATCCGGGTTGTAACGGTATAAAGAGAAGTTCAATTTCATAGTCATTTCCTCCTCTTAGTATGTACGTACTTTCGGTGGGAAAGCGTCACGGTGAACTGGCGTCATGTTTACATCACGCTTCGTCATCGCTTCTGTTTCCGGGTTGTAGATAGAGTGGCATAGCCAGTTTTCATCATCACGCTCTGGGAAGTCGAAACGAGCATGTGCACCACGGCTTTCTGTACGGTAGTTCGCCGCTACAGCTGTAGAGAATGCAGTTTCCATCAAGTTGTCTAGCTCTAGACACTCGATACGTTGCGTGTTGAATTCAGAAGACTTATCAGCAAGGTGTGCGTTTTGCAGACGCTCGCGGATCACTTTCAGCTCTTCTAGACCTGTTGCCATTGCATCACCTTCACGGAATACCGAGAAGCTGTTTTGCATGCAAGATTGCAGATCTTTACGGATTTGAACTGGATCTTCACCACCAGTGCTGTTTTCCCAACGCATAGTACGCGCTAGAGACGCTTCAATGTCAGATTCAGTTGCTGGGCGAGCTTCAGCTTGTGCAGCCAATGTTTCGCCAAGGTGTAGGCCTGTCGCGCGACCAAATACCACAAGGTCAAGCAGTGAGTTACCACCCAGACGGTTTGCACCGTGTACTGATACCGAAGCAATTTCACCACATGCGTATAGACCTTGAACTTCAACGTCATTGCCGTCAGCAGTCTGCTTGATTGCTTGACCTGAAACTTGTGTTGGAACACCGCCCATCATGTAGTGACAGGTTGGGATTACTGGAATTGGCTCTTTCACTGGATCCACATGCGCGAATGTACGTGAAAGCTCACAGATACCTGGTAGACGAGATTCAAGAACGTCTTTACCTAGGTGATTCAGTTTCAGCTTGATGTGCGGACCCCAAGGGCCGTCACAACCACGACCTTCACGGATTTCAATCATCATTGAACGCGCTACTACGTCACGGCCAGCAAGGTCTTTCGCGTTTGGTGCGTAACGTTCCATGAAGCGCTCGCCGTCTTTATTTAGAAGGTAACCACCTTCACCACGACAACCTTCAGTAACAAGAACACCTGCGCCAGCGATACCCGTTGGGTGGAACTGCCACATTTCCATGTCTTGCATTGGAACGCCAGCACGAAGCGCCATACCAACACCGTCACCAGTATTGATGTGAGCGTTCGTTGTAGAAGCGTAAATACGACCCGCGCCACCTGTTGCTAGGATAGTTGCTTTCGATTTGAAGTAACAAATCTCGCCCGTTTCCATACAGATAGCAGTACAACCCATGATCGCGCCATCTTGGTTTTTCACCAAGTCTAGTGCGTACCACTCAGAGAAGATGGTTGTTTTGTGTTTAACGTTTTGTTGGTAAAGCGTATGAAGAAGAGCGTGACCAGTACGGTCTGCTGCCGCAGCAGTACGAGCCGCTTGCTCACCACCAAATTCTTTCGATTGGCCACCAAACGGACGTTGGTAGATAGAACCGTTATCGAAACGAGAGAATGGTAGACCCATTTTTTCTAGCTCGATAACCGACTCAGGGCCATTCTTACACATGTACTCGATAGCATTCTGGTCACCAATGTAATCAGAACCTTTTACTGTGTCGTACATGTGCCACTGCCAATCGTCCTTGTGCGAGTTACCAAGCGCAACCGTGATACCGCCTTGCGCAGATACAGTATGAGAACGAGTTGGGAAAACTTTTGACAACAAAGCACAAGATAGGCCTTGCTCCGAAATTTGCAGTGCAGCGCGCATACCTGCACCACCAGCGCCGATTACTACGGCATCAAACTCACGAACTGGAATAGACACTTACGCACCCCACAGAATAAATAGACCAGAGAAGACATAGCCGAATAGCACGGCAATAACACCAAGTTGCAGTGCGCCACGAAGTTTCGCGCACTTAATGTAATCCGTTAATACTTGCCACAAACCGATCCACGCGTGAATCAGAATCGAAACAAGTGCCAACATGGTGAAGACTTTAGTGAATGTACCACCAAAGAATTGGGTCCAAGATGCGTAAGAGATATCTGAGAAAGCGCAGAAGCTCACCAGATAAATCGTGTATAGAGTCATAATGATCGCTGACGCACGAATCAGTAAGAAATCGTGGACACCGTTACGACCAAATGAAGAAACGTGTTTTACCATAACAAGATCCCCGCCAATAGTGATAACACTGCAGTAGCACCAAACGCGACTTTAGCGCTCATTGCGCCTGACTCGAGTTCTTCAAAGTGGCCTAGGTCCATCAACAAGTGACGAACACCACCAGCAATGTGGTAGGCAAGTGCAGTTAGAATTCCCCACAGAATGAATTTCACGAAGAAGCTATCGACGATGTCAGCGGCTTCCATAAAACCCATCGGGGATGACAGAGAAATGGACAGTAACCAAAGTAATATACCCACCGCAACAAACGTAATCACACCCGACACACGGTGTAGGATGGACGCGATTGCTGTGATGGGAAAGCGGATGGTCTGTAAATCTAAATTAACAGGTCTTGACTTTCTTTCTTTCACGGGCTTGCTCACTCAGCTCCATTGAGCATTTATTGTTATAACCAATTTCAGCGTCCAAACGTACAAAAGTTAACATTTGGTTAACAAATACTCGCAATAAGCTCGGAGATAATTGTAAACATTTTGTTAACAAACGGAGTCCATAAACAAACCTCACTTTTGTTTTCAGCCCCGAATTTATAAGGATTTCACTAAAATTTTCTGTGCCAATATACGGCCAGCAACATTCTAATACAATTGATGTAACAAATTATGCTACATAGAACAGATTTTTAACGATTTTCATGAGAAAAATCATAACAAGTGCACACAAAACTGGAGAAAAATTGACTTTAAGCTTTAACAACAGTACAAAAATGGCACATAAACATCCTGGACGGATTAAATAATAAACAAAGGAGATTGTTATGGCGGATAAGAAAGCTACCCTTCATGTTGAAGGTCATGCGCCGATCGAACTGCCAATTATGGACGGTACGCTAGGTACACCTGTGATTGATGTTCGTAAACTGGGAGCCAATGGTTACTTTACTTTTGACCCAGGTTTTCTTGCCACTGCATCTTGTGAATCATCAATTACATACATCGATGGCGGCAAAGGTATTCTTTTGCACCGCGGTTACCCGATTGATCAATTAGCCAATAACGCAGATTACTTAGAAGTATGTTACATCCTGCTTTATGGCGAAGCCCCTACCCGTGAGCAATACGAGCAATTTAAAACAACTGTTACTCGCCATACTATGGTGCACGAGCAGATCGCAAGCTTCTTCCATGGCTTCCGTCGCGACGCTCACCCAATGGCAGTAATGTGTGGCGTAGTTGGCGCACTAGCGGCCTTCTACCACGATTCACTAGATATCAACAACGACGAGCACCGTGAAATTGCGGCGTACCGTCTACTGTCTAAAATGCCAACGCTGGCAGCGATGTGTTACAAGTACTCAATCGGCCAGCCGTTTATTTACCCTCGTAACGACCTAAACTACGCGGAAAACTTCCTGCACATGATGTATGCAAACCCATGTGAAGAATACGAAGTAAACCCTGTTGTTGCGCGTGCGATGGATAAAATCTTCACACTTCACGCAGACCACGAACAAAACGCTTCAACGTCGACAGTTCGTCTATCTGGTTCTTCTGGCGCGAACCCATTCGCGTGTATTGCCGCAGGTATTGCTTCTCTATGGGGTCCTGCACACGGTGGTGCAAACGAAGCGTGTCTGAAGATGCTTGAAGAGATCGGCAGCGTAGACAACATTCCTGAGTATGTTGAGCGTGCAAAAGACAAAGATGACCCATTCCGTCTAATGGGCTTCGGTCACCGCGTTTACAAGAACTACGATCCACGTGCGACAGTAATGCGTGAAACGTGTCACGAAGTTCTTAAAGAGCTGAACATCCAAGATCCACTACTAGATGTAGCAATGGAACTTGAGCGTATTGCCCTTTCTGACGAATACTTCGTGTCTAAGAAACTTTACCCGAACGTAGACTTCTATTCTGGCATCATCCTAAAAGCGATCGGTATTCCTGTATCGATGTTTACGGTTATCTTTGCGATTTCTCGTACTATCGGTTGGATCGCTCACTGGAACGAAATGCACAGCGACCCACTAAATCGTATCGGCCGCCCTCGTCAGCTATACACTGGTGAAACTCAGCGTGAGTTCTCTCCACTGCACGAGCGTGAGTAACGGTTAGAATCGAGAATCGAGAATCGAGAATCGAATAAGGGTTGGCGTGAAAGCGTCAACCCTTTCTTTATTTAAGGAACTCAGGAACGAGCTGAAGCCCTATGGATGCGGGATAGCGCTCGTGCGGAGTCCGAGTACTTCGTCATCCTCAAGAGCGAGGGACGTATA
>NZ_JAHGAH010000309.1:0-751 GCF_030248475.1 Vibrio sp. D173a | reverse complement strand
GTTGGCGTTGACCACCAGAAAGGGCTTTTGGTTGACGCTCTAGTAGGTGGCCCAACTGGAGAATTTCTGCTGCGTGTTCAACACGCTTATCGATTTCCGCTTTGTCAGCTTTTGCTAGTTTCAGACCAAATGACATGTTGTCATATAGGTTTAGGTGTGGGTAAAGAGCGTAAGACTGGAACACCATACCAACACCACGTTTGGATGGTTCTACGTCATTCATGCGCTGGTCACCAATATACAAATCACCTGAAGTAATGTCTTCAAGACCGGCAATACAACGTAGCAGGGTAGATTTACCACAACCTGATGGACCTACGAAAACAACGAATTCACCTTCGTTGATCTCCAGATCTACGTTCTTAGAAATCAGTACGTCGCCATACGCTTTACAAACATTTTTTAACGTGACACTCACCATGAAGCTCGTCCTCGATCAATTTTTATTATTCACCGCTCATCATTATATGAATTATCTAGCGAGCAGTAACAGTAGGAATCGGTAAGTTATTGGGATTGGTAAGAAAAACAGGGTAGAGCTCCAATTGTCCTGAACTGGAGCACTACCCACCATAGCCAAATACGAGTTTCTCTCCCCCACATTATTCGTGTTGTCTCCCCCGTGAAATAATTACCACAAACAACACCAATAATGACATTCCACTCGTATGGCAATGAAAAACCAGCAAATCTTTTCACCTGTAGGAGGTACTGCTGGGAAAGGGTTCTTACCATCCACTCTTGGATGACT
>NZ_JAHGAH010000308.1:0-1371 GCF_030248475.1 Vibrio sp. D173a | reverse complement strand
TTCTAAGATTGTGTTCACTGCTACATCCTCCTAATCGAAATAATTGTAGGGGGAGTAGGCGGGGAGGAGTCAAAAAGGAGGAGTAGAGGGGGAGTTGGGCGGAAATCACATTATTGCGTGACCTAAAGTTGAAACCGATCACAGGAAGTATTCATTTTGTGATTTGAGTCTCTAACCCTTGGCGATTCAGATCACGAAAATACGTCATAATTGCAAGGGCGTAGGGAGTAGGAGGATGAGACACAATCGATAATTTCAGATGATATGTGTCGAAATACGGCTGAACCTCAATGGACTAGCCCTACATCAAAAATATAAAAAGGATACGAACATGAAAAAATTAAGCGCTGTAGCACTGGGTACCCTTGTTGCTTTAGGTTCTTTTGGTGCTAACGCTGCCATCGAAGAAGGACAATTGACCATCTGGATCAACGGTGACAAAGGCTACAACGGTCTTGCAGAGGTTGGTAAGAAGTTTGAAGAAGACACTGGCATTAAAGTAACAGTGGCTCATCCAGACGGCCTGCAAGACAAGTTCCCTCAAACTGCAGCGACAGGCGATGGTCCTGATATCGTATTCTGGGCTCACGACCGTTTCGGTGGCTACGCAGAATCTGGTCTACTAGCTGAAATTAAACCATCTAAAGAAATCCAAGACGGCATCGTTGACTTCGCATGGGATGCAGTACGTTACGATGGTAAACTGATCGGTTACCCAGTAGCGGTTGAGTCTCTATCTCTAATCTACAACAAAGATCTTGTTCCAAACCCACCTAAGACATGGGAAGAAGTAGCAGCGCTAGACGCGAAACTTAAGAAAGACGGCAAGTCTGCAATCATGTGGAACCTAAAAGAACCGTACTTCACATGGCCGTTAATGGCAGCTGACGGCGGCTACGCATTCAAATACACATCTGAAGGCTACGACATCAAAGATGCAGGTATTGCGAAAGAAGGCGTGAAAGACGCAATGAGCTTCGTGAAAGGCCTAGTAGACAAGGATGTCATCTCTGCGGATATGGATTACTCAGTATCTGAGTCTGCGTTCAACCAAGGCACTGCAGCAATGACTATTAACGGTCCATGGTCTTGGGGCAACATTGAGAAATCTGGCATCAACTATGGCGTAACAACGCTGCCTAAGTTCCAAGGCCAGTCTTCTAAGCCATTCGTTGGTGTACTAACTGCTGGTATCAGCACTGCGTCGCCAAACAAAGATCTCGCGGTAGAGTTCATCGAGAACTACCTACTAACGAACGATGGTCTACGTATGGTTAACAACGACAAGCCACTAGGTGCAGTAGCGCTTAACTCGTTCCAAAAAGAGCTAGATTCAGACACGCGTATCGCGGCGACAATGGACAACGCGAT
>NZ_JAHGAH010000307.1:0-1217 GCF_030248475.1 Vibrio sp. D173a | reverse complement strand
CATTGAGCGAGTTGGGGCTCTCATACACGTAAACTAAGAACGTGCACTCAACTCCATACGCTGCAGATTCGCATCAATACTCTGGTCACCCTTCAGTCTCTCCCAAAGCTGACCGAGCAAATCTAAACTGCGCTCACTCGGATAACGTTGGGTCGACTCTAAGAGCTGCCACTGCCCATCTTCACCTTTCTCAGCAAAGATAAACTCGAACGACAGATTGTTAGACATACCCAAACGCAAGTCCGTCACAATCAGAGCATCATCTTCCACGCGATAGTTGAGGTAATCGTGAGAAAAAGCCTTTAATCCTTTCAGCGTGTCCGGCTTATCTGCCATCGGCCAACTGCCAAGAGGATGCGTAACAAAATCAATGCGCTGATCACTGTCTAATACCGACGCTAAACCTTCGTAATATTGGCCATCGTCCATCACCACCACGCGCCATAGAAACGTGTTAAACGGCGTTGGTGTAATCAGCACTTGCTGATTCGGTAAGTTCTGCGCAGCCAAGTTTTGCTCAACACGAGACGCAACCATTTGTTGAGAAACGTATCCCCAACCGAGATAAAGCGTAGAGATAAGCACCATGCTTTGACACCAGCGTCCACCGCGAGATTTAGAAAACAGTGCCACGCCAATCGCCAGCAACAGCGGCAAGGTGTAAAGCGGATCGATAATAAACACGTTCCGTAGCTCAAAATAGCCCTCAAATGGCCAAATAAGCTGAGTGCCATACGTCGTCATTGCATCCAGTAAGGTATGCGTCACGAATACACTGACGGTGAGGAAAAACACTCGTGATAACGTCCAGAAAGAATCAGGTCGCCAGCGGCAATAAAGCCAAGAAATCAGCAACGCAAAAGGAGGCAATACCAGTAAAGAGTGCGTAAAGCCACGATGCTTAATCGTGTTCTGAACCGCATCACCGTAGTCCAGAATCACATCCAGATCTGGCAAGGTACCGAGAGCCGCGCCCATCAGCAGTACCTTGGCATTGCAATGCTTACCTGCGATCGCCCCAGCAACGGTCGCCCCTAATGCTAACTCCGATCGACGATGCACACATTAGCATTCAAATCTAAATCTAATGCGGTAGCGACTGCTAATGTAACTGTAGTAGTTGATTTACCTGTACCACCTTTATAGTTTTTGACAGCAACAACCGTTGGATTGTAATGATCAGAAAACTTCTCAAAGCCATAATGCTCCATGAGTTG
>NZ_JAHGAH010000306.1:0-9591 GCF_030248475.1 Vibrio sp. D173a | reverse complement strand
AAATTGGGGGCCACTTCTGTCATCTCAGACAATGCGATGCTTTTTACTTTCTCTACTTGTACGTCACAAGCGTAACTTGGGGATATACAGTGCAAGGTTTCTTCAATTTTTCTTCCGTGGATGTATTGGCTCATATCAACATAGCTGACACCAACGGTCTCACACCACTTTTTCCAGATATTGTCTATTACGGCCTGAGTATCAACTAACGTTGCATCGACATCAAAAATAAACTTTTTACACTCAATCATGATTTCTCAATCCTTTCGAATAATACTGCTTTGAGTTGGGAGAAGGTAATATTCATACCATGGCTCAAAGTTGCTCGCTGAACTCACCACACTGATTGCATTTGTAGCCTTGTTTATAGAAAAAAAGTGGAAACCCTAACAATATGAACACCAGAAATGCAGGTCGCTTTCCTTTTGTGTGGGCGGATAGATCACTACTTCCACAATGAGGGCAAAGGTCTTTTTTCTCTCCAGCGACTGCGGAGTGAGTTTCAAGGCTTTCAGAGAAGTCACAACTCAGGATCTCGGTTGCTTCCTCAAAGTCCTCTTCCGAAACCATTAAGCGAACACCACCAATAGCGTTGGAGTAGAGCCATTGTGTATTCACGGTATGCTCATCGGCGATAAAGCTCTGAATACCAGCACTTTCAAGGTTTGCTTTGGCGATATGTGCTTCATGTGGAAAAGAAAATCTCGCTACGACAATCATGAACTTCTCCTTGTTGTATGACGTTGACCGGACAACTTTTCGTCTTATTTGGGGGGGCATTGTGCCGTGTTAGGTTATCCATCTCAATGGTAAATAAATAATATTTTCAATAATTTAAACTTATTGCATATTGATTGAGTTGCTACTAAGTTTTAATCCCTGACCATAGTACCTTATGGGGATGCTGGAAGCGTGGCTAACGCTGTTTATTCCCTGTTTAGTTAGGCGTTATATTTGATTTAGGAAAAAGGTAAGTATGGAAATTACTTTTCGACAGATAAACATGGATGACGATTTCGAGCTATGTGTTGCATCTAGGAAGGATGCGTACTTTTGTAGCTTCGGACACTATGATGGCTTCGAGGACTTCATCAGTGGCTATCGTGAGCGAATCTTGGAACGATTATCGACATCAGGTTGGTTCTACATTCATATATTTGTGGATGGCGAGTTTGCAGGGCAACTCGAATTTCGTAGCTTTTCGCCCGAGCCGGACACGGGCTATGTGCACCTTATTTATCTAAAACCGAATTTCCGTGGATTAGGGCTTGCCCCTAAAGTGCAAGAGTATATCGTCAGAACGTTAAGCCAGGCGGGGTGCTTGCGTGCGGTACTTTCTGTAAGCCGAACGAACACGAGGGCACTCACTTTTTATAAGCGCAATGGTTGGGAGTTCGCGCGTCGGAACCCGAAACACGATGAAACCGACTTCTATCAACTTTGGATAGGTCACACGGGTTACGTTGAGTCTGGATCAAATGGACTATCTGGCGCAAAGCGGTAACAGCAGGATAGGTTCGAACATTGGAAAGGCGCTTTTCATCTATAAGGAAGGGCGCCTTTCTTTTGTTCTAGCTATCGCGGCAAACTATCGCTCACGTATGTAAGTGGTTTTAACCAAGGTATCTAGCACTACTTCGCTTTTCGCGACTTTAAAGTTTAGTGGCTGCTCTAAGTCACCAAACAACGGTGCGCTGCCGCCAAGTAGAATAGGGAAGCGAGTGATCACCATTTCATCGATAAGATCCTCTTTGAGGAAGTTCTGAATTGTCACACCGCCGTCGATGTAAAGCTCGTTAAAGCCTTTCGCATTCAAATCAGCGAGCACATCTTTGAGCTCACCTTTTACTAGAAACACTTTGTCTTCGTAGCCTTGTGGTACTTCCGTCATGGTATTGCTGAGTACGAAAACGGGTTTGCTGTATGGCCAATCGCAATCAAAGCTCAGTACCACATCTAAGGTATTACGCCCCATCACCAAGCCATCAATACGCTCCATCAGTGAGAAGAAGCCAGTATCAATGTTGTCTGGATTTGGTACGGATTGCAGCCAGTCGAGTTTGCCTTGTTTATCTGCGATGTAACCGTCCAGACTGGTTGCAATAAATACGATATTTGCCATGAGTACCTCATCTAAGTAGTGATGCTTGAGCCGAGCTAAAGGTTGGGTTAAAATTAATTCTACAATGTAGAATAATATTGAGTTTATCGGGAAGATCAAATGTCTGTCAACGAAAAGAAACGCGGAAGACCGACCGCAAAGCAGTCGCAGCTAAGTGCAGAAAGCATCTTAGAGTCGGCTAAGCTATTGATGAAAAAAGACGGAAAGGTACCAAGCATTCGTTCTTTAGCGACTCAACTGAATGTGGATCCGATGGCGATCTATTACTACTTCAAAAATAAGAATGCCTTGCTTGAAGCGCTCACCACATCGCTGGTGGAGGAAATTTATCAACCACTGAGTAATGAAGATTGGCAAGGTGAGCTCAAAAGCCTGTGTGTTAGTTATATCGATCTCTTGTGTGAGTACAACGGGTTGTTGCAAACCATGTTGAGCATGACATCTCATGGCCCTGCGCAAGTATTCACCGAGCGCTATCAATTGATCGTTCAGCCTTTGGGCTTATCCCAGCAAGTAGAAAAAGACAGCTTAGATCTATTGGCGGATTACCTGCACGGTTTTGCGCTATCGATAAGCTGCTGCCACGATGCTAGCTTGATCAAAACAGAGATGATGGATGGGCCGCTGGCTTTGATCTGTTCCTCTTTGTTGGCATCTCGAACCTAGCTCACATTAACCTGTACTTTTTACTTATAGCGTGAAAGAAATTCCCATAACCAAAGGTTCTAACTAAAAGAGATGGCAGGACTTTTATTTGGCGAATTCGACCTAATATCTTGGGTATGTCCAAAGCCGATGGCGAAGGGACGATTTTAATGATGCTTGCTGGCGCGCTAGAGCCGTCAGTTTGAAGATGCATTCAAACGCAATAAGGGATAACAATGACTAACGAATACATTCCACCAAAAGTTTGGACAAACGATAACGAAAACGGCGGTCAGTGGGCGAGTATCAACCGTCCGGATTCTGGTGCTCGTCATGAGCAAGAACTTCCAGTTGGTGAGCACCCATTCCAGCTTTATTCAATGGGTACACCAAACGGTCAGAAAGTGACGATCATGTTTGAGGAGCTTCTGGCGGCAGGCGTAACAGAAGCAGAATACGACGCATACCTGATTAAGATTGGTGACGGCGACCAATTTGGCTCTGGTTTTGTGTCCGTCAACCCGAACTCTAAAATTCCGGCGTTGGTAGACCGTTCAGGCGCTGAGCCAGTAAACGTTTTTGAATCGGGTAACATCTTGTTTTATCTAGCAGAGAAGTTTGGTCACTTCCTACCAACAGAAGGTGCGAAGCGTGCAGAGGTAATGAACTGGTTATTCTGGTTGCAAGGTTCTGCACCATACCTAGGTGGTGGTTTTGGTCACTTCTACGCATACGCGCCAGAGAAGTTTGAGTACCCAATTAACCGTTTCACGATGGAAACAAAACGTCAGCTAGACGTACTAGACAAGCGTCTTGCGAATAATGAATTCCTAGGCGGTGACGAGTACAGCATCGCTGATATTGCAACGTGGCCTTGGTACGGCAACCTTGTGCTGGGTCGTGCTTACGATGCGGCTGAATTCTTAGACGTAGCAAGCTACAAAAACGTTGTGCGTTGGGCGAAAGCGATTGATGCTCGTGAAGCAGTGCAGCGTGGTCGTATCGTTAACCGTGCGTGGGGTGAAGAGTGGGATCACGTGGCAGAGCGTCACAGCGCAGCAGACATTGATGCGGCACTGGCGAAGAAGCCAGAATAACCTCGCTTTTTCAGTAAACAAAAAGGAATGCTTCGGCATTCCTTTTTTGATCGTTTCAAAGTGAAATCACGTAATAATTAGAGTCATAAACCTGACGTTGTTCCAGTGGTGAGTTAGTAACCCTTAACCAATAACTCATTGCTTTATTTGCCCCAAATCTTTTGTGTTTGGGGCTTTTTTATGTCCTAAGTTCAGGTCTTGAGTGTTGGTTGAGTACCTGCTGAGCGTGGCGAGTCAGAAACAAAAAAACGAGCGCCAAATAGACGCTCGTTTGTTATGTCAACCTTCGATGAGCCATATTGTTATACGTTTCTGCTCAAGGATGAACTAGGCGACAGACGCTTTCTGCGCTGCGTTTTGACAGGCAGGTAACTCAGACCTTAACCCTTTAATCAGGCTCACACACATCACTAACAGCACCAACGTGAATGGCAAACCTGTCGCGACAACACCAGATTGCAGCGCTTGCAGTGCCTCTTTACCACCAATCCAGAGCATAACGGCAGCGATAGAGCCTTCAATACATGCCCAGAAAATACGTTGTGGCACTGGTGCATCAATCTTACCGCCGGCAGTGATGCTATCGATAACCAATGAGCCAGAATCTGATGAGGTGATGAAGAACACCAAAATCAGGACGATAGAAAGCACAGAGATGATCGAGCTAAACGGCATCGCGTCATAAACGTGGAATAGAGTAAGCGAGATATCCGTTAATCCATTGGCACCAAGTTCGCCGACTTTGTTCGCTACTTGATCAAGGGCGATACCACCGAAGACTGCCATCCAAACCAGTGTAACGGTAGTTGGAATGACGATAACCGCGAAGATGAACTCGCGAACGGTACGACCTTTCGATACGCGCGCGATGAACATTCCCACAAATGGTGACCAAGATACCCACCATGCCCAGTAGAATACTGTCCAGCCATGCATCCATTCTGTGTCTTCACGACCGGTAGGGTTACTTAGCGGTAAAATATTCTGTGCGTACGCGACAGCGGTATCCCAAATGGATGTTGTCGCAATATCGAAGCTAATAAACATCACAAAAGCCAACAGCGCGAATGCAACCGCCATGTTGATGTTACTTAGTAGCTTGACACCACCATCGATACCTCGAATCACAGACAGTACTGCAATAAAAGTAACGAAGGCGATAACAATCATTTGCGTACCAATGCCACCTTCTAAACCAAATACATGGTTAATACCGCTGGTGGCTTGTTGCGCACCTAAGCCCAGAGAAGTCGCGAGACCAAATAGCGTTGCGAGTACCGCCAGAATATCGATAACGTGGCCTAACCAACCCCACGCGCGATCGCCAAAGATAGGATAAAACGCAGATCGCAGAGAAAGCGGTAAACCTTTATTGAATGCGAAGAAGGCCAGCGAGAGTGCAACAATGGCGTAAATCGCCCAACCGTGGATGCCCCAGTGGAACATGGTGGCTGCCATCGCGAGTGATTTCGCTTCTTCCGTATAAGGTTCTACATTTAGAGGGGTACCAAACCAATTGGTAAAGTATGCCGTTGGCTCTGAAACACTCCAGAACAACAAGCCGATACCCATACCCGCAGCGAAAAGCATCGACAACCAAGAGACGGTTGAATGTTCCGCAACGGCGTCTTTACCGCCGATTCTGATCTTACCCAGAGGAGATAAAAGAATCGCGATAGCGAATAAGATAAAGAAGTTTGCTGACCACATAAAGAACGAGTCGAAGTCTGAAATGATGCTGTTCTTTAAACCATTTAAGGCGTCACGAGCAGTAGCAGGGTCAACAATGAGAAGAGAAGCAATACAAAGAAGAACAAGACCAGCACTAATTCCGAATACTGGATTGTGGATATCAAATCCCCATTTTTGAACGTTATCTTGACCAACCTGATAGTCGGTAGTGTCGATACTATATTTTTTTAGTGCATTATCCATAAATACAACATATACGCTTTTTTAAATGTGCCCTTCTTGAACAAGAAAAACACTAAAACCGCCCTCCAATTATTTTGAGTTCAAATTAAAAAATGCGACGCGATCATAGTGTTTTGTGTAAAACAATGCAACTCAAAGGGTTTTTTAGGCGTTATTTCGATATTTGGCAGGCTTTTATATGAAAAATGCAATGATGTGTAATGTTTTGATGTGTAAGTATTGTTGGGGTGTTGTCTGCGCATGGCTTGCTCAAGTGGGGTTGTCTTAGTCAGCTCGGCAATGAGTGAACAATGGAAGCGAGTCGCAATTCATGATTTCACCGAATTGACGAACGAATAAGCACAAACTTCAACCGACTTCGCATTCTTTTCGACAAATATCGAGTAAACGTAACCAATCGTAACAGAGGTGCTGCAACTGAACAGCGTTTCCATATACTCGACTTAGTTTGTAACTTGTAAGCCACAGAATGCTGCTATGAGAAAAAACACTTTATTCAATGCTACGTTAGCGACCAGCTTGACTGCTGTTTCTGCGTTTAGTTTTGCTGCTCCTACCGTTGTTCCTAATGCCCCAGAGCTGAGCTCTCGTGGCTATGTTTTAATGGATTACCACACTGGCACTGTGCTAGTGGAACGTGATGCCGACAAGCGTCTCAACCCGGCAAGTCTGACTAAGCTGATGACGGCTTATGTTGCTGGCCAAGAGGTTAAGTCAGGTAACATCAGCCTAGACGATGAAGTGGTGATAAGCCGCAACGCCTGGGCGAAAAACTTCCCAGATTCTTCAAAGATGTTTATCGAGGTAGGGACGTCGGTTTCACTTTCTGATCTTTACCGAGGTTTGATTGTTCAATCGGGTAACGATGCCAGTGTCGCCATCGCGGAACATGTTGCGGGTAGTGAAGCAGGCTTTGTTGGTTTGATGAACAGTTGGGCGAACCAGCTTGGCTTGGCTAACTCTGCCTTTACCAACCCACATGGTTTGGACAGTGATGGTCTGTATTCAACCCCGCGTGACATCGCAACGCTAGGCCGTGCGATCATTCGTGATCTGCCAGATATCTACCCGTTATACAGCGAAACGTCGTTTACCTATAACGGCATTACCCAATACAACCGTAACGGCTTGCTACGTGATCGCAGCATGAGTGTTGATGGCATGAAGACGGGTTACACCAGCGGCGCAGGTTACAGCTTGGCGACTTCTGCAACCAACGGAGACATGCGTTTAGTCGCGGTTGTGATGGGCGCGAAAAGCCCGAGCGTACGTGAATCAGAGAGTAAACAGCTTCTGAGCTACGGTTTCCGTTTCTTCGATACGGTTGTTCCGACACAAGCGGGTAAAGAAGTGGCAACGGCGCGTGTTTGGATGGGTAACCAAGACGAATTAAAAGTGGGTGTTGACCGCGATATCTACTTAACACTACCAAAAGGTGACGTGAACAAGCTGGAAGCGGAAGTGGAATACAACGGCGACCTGATGGCTCCGATTCAACAAAATCAAGTAGTTGGTAAGGTGCTGTACAAAGTTGACGGTGACGTGGTGAAAGAAGCGGAACTGGTTGCGCTAGAGCCTGTTGATGAAGGCGGTATCTTTAAGCGCTTGATGGACTGGTTCAAACGTCTTGTGGCAAGCTGGTTCTAACCAATACTCCCAATATTAAATTTACTAAGGCGGCCGAAATGGTCGCCTTTTTGTTTTGAGCACTCATCAAGAGAACCATTCAGAACAAAAAAACGGAGTTACGCGTGCGAAAGATTCTATCTTTGACTTTGGCTATGTCACTTACTGGCTGTGTGATGTCACAGCATCAACCTGCCGATACTGGACAGTGTGTGGGGGTGATGTCATCGCAAGATGCTTATGGCTACCTCAACCCTAACCACTACACCATGCAGGTGTTGGCGTTGAAGAAAGAGAAGGATGTGAAGGAATACATTCGTTACATCGACCCGAAACATCCGGTTTGGGTGAACTGGAAGAATAGCCGTGGTACTCGCTGGTATACCGTAACCGTCGGGGATTTTAAGACTAAGCAGGATGCCTACAATGCGCTGTCTTCATTGCCAAGCCGTGTGAAACAATCTTCTCCCTTCGTCATGACATTTGCAGAAATGCAGCGCAAGCAAGAAACCAGCGTCGTGCGAATGCGCTAGAGCGGTTCTTATCGTCCCTATAAGCGCTTTATTGTTATGTATCGAGCCTTTGCAATCGGTTGGAAAGGCTCAACCTAACCACTAGTCACAAATCTTCTTCAATGTACGCGCAAGATCACTCATCTGACGTGCTTTTTACTTTACTTATTTTCGAGTGTTTTCTAGTCTTCGCATCCCACTTTTCCTGTCGGAGTCACCATGAAGCAAGAGATGTACACCACCTACGCAAAGCAATACGATTTAGCGGCGCAAGATAACTTGTACAACGCGCACTTTGAGCGCCCAAATACCCTTGAACTTGTCGGTGATGTGGCTGGCAAAAAGGTGCTGGACTTAGGCTGTGGTTCAGGTATTTACGCGCAAATTCTTTTGGAGCGCGGTGCCACTTCCGTGACTTGTATCGACGCTGCGCAAGAGATGATTGATATCGTTAAAGACAAGCTTGGTGACTCGGTCAACGCTTACGCTCAGAACTTGGCACTTGGTTTGCCAGAAGAGGCGAATGCTCAGTATGACTTAGTGATTTGTCCATTGATGGTGCATTACATTGAAGACCTTCGTCCCTTATTCAATGACATTCAGCGCGTGTTGAAGCCTGGAGGTCAGTTTGTATTCTCAACTCATCATCCATTCGCTGATTTTGAATGTTCTGCATCGGATAATTACTTTGAGAAAGAGCGAATCGAAGATGTGTGGGACACGATTGGAAAGCCGGTTTCTGTCGCATTCTACCGCCGCTCATTGCAAGACATTACGGATGCAATTACGGGCAGTAATATGGCGATGCTGGCTGTCTCAGAGGGTAAAGTGAATGAGAAGATTCGTGAAATCTCGCAGGAGCACTACCAACGCTTGGCGACGTACCCTAACTTTATCTTTATCAAGTGTGTCGCGTTGAGCTAATACTGCTCGGGACTCTCACCGTATTCAGATAGAAAAAACGGAAGCACATCGGCTTCCGTTTAGTGACCTTAGCGTTGCGCTTAAAGTGCAGCGAGGATGGTTTCTGCTTTGCTCGCTTCAAACGTTGTTGGTTCTTCAACGTTCAATGTGGTCACGACACCGTTGTCGATGATCATTGCGTAACGTTGTGAACGAACGCCACCAAAACCGCCAGTATCCATCTCTAGGCCCAGTGCTTTGGTAAAGCTTGCGTCGCCGTCGCCCAGCATAAGCAGCTCAGACGCGTTCTGTGCCTCGCCCCAAGCTTGCATCACGAATGCATCGTTAACAGATACACAAGCAATCAGGTCCACCCCTTTCGCCTTTAGTTGGTCTGCCAGTACAACATAACCCGGAAGGTGCGCTTCTGAACATGTCGGAGTAAATGCACCTGGTACCGCAAATAGAACCACTTTCTTGTCTGCAAACAGCTCTGTTACTTGATGATTTACCATACCATCGGCAGTCAGTTCGCTCAGCGTCGCAGCAGGCAATGCTTGACCTTGTTGAATCATGATTTTCTTCCTTTTGTGTATGCGTTATTTTGCTCACTCAGTCTAGCGCCAAAACGACCACCTAACCACAGACGAAATGTAAGGGCTTAATAGGCTTCATAAAAACAAACCGCCTGAGTCGGCGGTTTGTATGTTGGCTACATGGCGTTTAGATAAGACTTATATACCCAAGTGAC
>NZ_JAHGAH010000305.1:0-7918 GCF_030248475.1 Vibrio sp. D173a | reverse complement strand
ATCAACACACCCTAATAAAAGAAGAATAAAAGAACACAAAAAAGCCGCCATCACAGGCGGCTTTCGATTATCTTTTGGCTATCTCTCGCGTCGTTACTTTCCGCTTTCTGTTCAGCCTAGTCGTGGATAGGTACAACCAAAATATCAACCGGAGACTTGTTGATCAAATGTCTTGAGTAAGAAATGATCTTGCTCCAGAAATCTTGGTGGTGACCACAAATCAGTAGGTCGACTTCTTGTTCTTTAATGGTCGCTTCTAGTTTGTCTGCCAAGTCACCGGTGCCGACAAAGAAGTGCTTCAACGGTTGCTCCATGTAATCGTTGAAGGATCTCAAACACTCCATAGAGTGCTCATTCAGCGGTCTTTGCTCTGGGTCCGCTTTGATATCAACAAGCTCACGATAAATCTCACCATGAGTACCGTCGATATGGATAAATGATATCTCGGAGCCGAGATAACTCGCCATAGATACAGCGCGGTCAATCAACACAGTACTCTCATCAGACAGTTCCAGTGCGACTAGGATATGTTTGTATTTCATAACCATGCCCTTTTGTGGAATACGTTACTAATAGCATAGTATGTCTTGGCGAAAAAATGTGTTGCTAAGATGCCGAAATTGCTCAAAAAGGTTTTGGCAAATTATCATCAGCAGAGCAAGTGGAAGGCAATGATAAAAATAGAAAAAGAGCCGGTATCAGTACCAGCTCAATTCAATCTCTAAAGGCATGTCACAGCGTATTTTCTCGCCGCACATCTCATCTGAAGCATTGAGGTGAACCAGTTTTGCTGATGAGTAGCTGCTGCCACGAAAATGATCCCTTGCTTCACAAAGGCTCGCGAACGTTAGCGGGCTTTTGTTTTCATTTAATATCAGTGATCTTGTCTGGTTTTCTACGTTGTAAGCGAGGTAGATGCCACCCTCGACTGATTCAATCAAAAGATTCATAGCCGTTTCCCTTGGTGTGTCACTCTCTGGATATTACGGCGAGCGATAGAATTTAGTTCACTTCCTGTGTTTGAATTCGTTTTTCCTAGATCTCGCTCGTGACAGAAGTCGCTTGCTTTTTATACAAGAAAACCTTTAGACTTTGTCCATCACTTCTTTAGGAGATTACGCCAACATGAACAACTAAACCTGTCATCCAACTCTCATTTTATTTTTTGGATTTACAGGGTTAGTAGGCGTAGCTCACTTACCGATATTTCTTTGCAATCATCTCGCTTCTGTTTGAATCGTTTTTATGGGCGAGTGTCATTGCATCGATCTCATCTCTAGATTTATCTCAAGCTACGGCTGTTGTCCCTGTCATACAGGAGGCAAATTATGCCAGTTTTACAGGCTTACAATATCAGTCATCAATTTGGTAACGGCGAAACACTGTTTCAGCAAATCTCATGTTCTATGACCAAACGTCGTGTTGGGTTAGTCGGACGCAACGGTGTCGGAAAATCGGTGTTTGCATCAATACTCAGCGGTGAGCAAACCCCGGCCAGTGGTACGATCACCTTACCAAGGTCATTTGCAGTATATCGTCAGCAACCATCGCACTTGTTAGATGGCGACCTTTCGATTGCCCAGTTTTTAGCAAAGGACAAAGTGCTAAGCGCACTCAAGCAGATCGAAATGGGCGATTGCTCTGAACATTTGTTTGAGGTAGTGGGCGAACAATGGGATTTGCCGATTCAACTTGCTAAGCAGCTTACAGATATGGGCTTACCGCCACAGCCAGACTTCCCTTGCTCGCAATTGAGTGGCGGACAGTTAGCGCGTTTGCAACTGTGGCAGTTGTTCGACAGCGAAGTGGAATTGCTGATCCTTGATGAACCGTCGAACCATCTCGATACGCATGCCAAGCAGTGGTTGATTCATTCGATGCGCAGTTTCTCAGGCGCGATTTTGCTCATCAGTCATGACCGAGAATTGCTGCGCGAGATGGAAGAAATCTGGGAGCTATCCGGTTTAGGTTTGCAAGTGTTTGGGGGTAATTACGATGTGTATGCCGAGCAAAAGCGAACAGAACTGCAAGCGGTGGAACGCCAATTAGCCAGTGTCGAAAAGCAAAAGAAACATTTGGAAGAACAAGCTCAGCGCAATCGCGAGAAAGCGGAGCAAAGAGCGGCTCAAGGTAACAAGTTGAGAAAGGATGGCAGTCAGCCAAAGATCTTACTTGATGGAATGAAAGACAAAGCCACAGCACGAGCTGCCAGTCGCAATAAGAATGAGCAACTTCGTCAAGCGCATCTGCAGGAGAAAGAGCAAAGCTTGCGAGCGCGTAAAGAGCAAATCAAAGGGCAAAAACTGTATTTGGCAGACAGTCAAAGCCGCTCACGAAAAGTCGTATCGTTATTAGAAGCCGTGTTGCCATTTGGGACTGCTCAACCTATTACTGCGCAAGTTCATGCGGATGATAAGGTACATTTGTTGGGCAAAAACGGATGCGGTAAATCGACCTTACTGAAAACCCTGTTGGGCGAGTTCTCATTGCAAAGTGGTGATCTGCAAGTCAATACGCCGCTTTATTACCTCGACCAGCATTTTGGTGCGATTCAACCTGAACTCTCCATGTTGGAAAACCTGACGCAACATTGTGAGGGGATGAAAGAAAGCGATGCCAGAACATTACTAGCAGGCATTGGCTTTCGTCGAGACAGTGTATTTCGTTTGGGGAATGTATTAAGCGGCGGGGAGAAAATGAAGCTCGCGATGCTGATTGTCAGTCATCAACCAACTCAGCCTTTATTGCTCTTGGATGAGCCGGATAATCATCTCGACTTAGATTCGAAAATCATGCTCGCTCAGGCATTAAATGCTTACCGAGGCGGTTTTATTCTTATCAGTCATGACCAAGATTTTGCCGCGGAGTCGGGTGTGTCTCGCTGCGTTGAACTGAGCTAACACCAATCAGCGATAAACCGAGGACTGTCTATCTCACGGGGCAAAGTAACTCACTTTGTCTCCGTGGATTCACAGTTTTATTCAGACGATTAGAATCATTTCTCCGATATAGGTAAGATGCTTGATGCATTACACAAAACAAAAACAGAAAAGGAAGTCTATGAAAAAGAAAACCTTAGCATTGGTGACGGCGTTTGCGATGACGGGAATGTTGCCGAGTGCGTATGCAGAAGACTCAACAAAAAAGCTGGTTGAACACGTACACAAAATGGCTGTGAAGTACCCAACGACAAAGAAAGTCGATGTGGAAGATGAGTATTTTGGGACTAAAGTCAGTGACCCGTACCGCTGGTTAGAAGACGACGTTAGCAAAGAAACCGCAGATTGGGTCAAAGCGCAGAACCAAGTCACGTTCGATTACTTGGCGCAAATTCCTTATCGTCACCAGATTGAAGAACGCTTAACTCAGTTGATGGATTACGAGAAGTTAGGGCGTCCATTCAAAGAAGGCAAATACACTTACTTCTACAAAAACGACGGTTTGCAAAACCAAGATGTGCTTTACCGTCAACTCGATGATGGGAAGCCAGAAGTTTTCCTCGATCCTAATACCTTTAGCGAAGATGGCACGACTTCACTGGCGAATGTGAGCTTCACCAAAGATGGTTCTTTAGTCGCTTACAGCATTTCAGAAGGCGGTAGCGACTGGCGCAAAGTGATTGTGCTTGATGCCGAAACCAAAAAGCCAGTTGGTGAGACGCTAGTGGATATTAAGTTCAGCGGCGTGAATTGGCTGGGGAACAAAGGTTTCTACTACTCAAGTTACGATAAGCCAGAAGGCAGCGAGCTTTCGGCAAAAACCGACCAACATAAGCTTTACTATCACGAGCTAGGCACTAAGCAGAGTGAAGACAAGCTTATCTTCGGTGGTACAGATACGGAGAAGCATCGATACGTTCGCGGTTACACTTCGGACGACCAACGTTACCTATTTATCTCAGCAAGTACGTCAACGTCGGGCAATAAACTGTTCTTGAAAGATTTGACCAAGCCAGACAGTCCGCTGCAAACCATTTTGGATAACACCAATTCTGATACTTGGGTGATTGATAGCAAAGGCACCAAGCTGTATTTGGTCACTAACTTAGATGCACCAAACAAACGTGTAGTGACGGTGGATGCGAGTAATCCTGAGCCAAAGAATTGGAAAGATCTAATCCCTGAAACTGACAACGTGCTTAGCCCATCAACTGCAGGTGGTTACCTGTTCGCAAGCTACATTGTTGACGCGCTTTCGATGGTCAAACAATACGACATGGACGGCAAGTTCATTCGTGAAATGAAGCTACCAGACATCGGCAGTGCTTACGGCTTTTGGGGTAAGAAAGAAGACGCTGAAGTTTACTACTCTTTCACCAACTACAAGACGCCAAGCACGACCTATCGCCTAGACATCAAAGGCGGTGACAGCGAGGTTTACCACAAATCGAACGCACCATTCGATCCGGCACAATTTGAATCTCGTCAGGTGTTCTACAAATCGAAAGACGGTACCAAGATTCCAATGATCATCACTTACAAAAAAGGCACGCCGATGGACGGCACTGCGCCAACGATTTTGTATGGTTATGGTGGTTTCAATATCAGCCTGACGCCTTACTTTAGCCCAAGCCGAGCGGCATGGTTGGAAATGGGCGGTATCTACGCTGTTGCGAACATCCGTGGTGGTGGCGAGTACGGCAAAGAGTGGCACAATGCTGGCACCAAGTTAGAGAAGCAAAACTCGTTTGATGATTTTATTGCCGGAGCTGAGTTCCTTATCTATAAAGACTACACCTCATCAGACAAGCTTGCGATTAATGGTGGCTCGAACGGCGGCTTGCTCGTCGGGGCAGTGATGACGCAGCGCCCAGAGCTGTTTAAAGTGGCACTGCCGGCAGTTGGTGTATTGGATATGCTTCGCTACCACACCTTCACGGCAGGAGCGGGCTGGGCTTATGACTACGGTACCGCAGAGCAAAGTAAAGAGATGTTCGATTACCTCAAAGGTTACTCGCCAGTTCATAACGTAAAAGCCGGCGTTAAATACCCGGCAACTATGGTAACAACCGGGGATCATGATGATCGCGTGGTGCCAGCACACTCCTACAAATTTGCGGCCGAGTTGCAGTCGAAACAAGCAGGTACAAACCCAACCTTGATTCGAATCGAAACCAATGCAGGTCATGGTGCAGGTACACCGACTAGTAAGGTTATCGAGAAAACCGCGGATGTTTATAGCTTCACTTTGTTCAATATGGGCGTCGAAAAGCTGTAAGCGAGAGGTTAGCTTACAGCTTGGACTTAAGTTCATTTTCAATGAATCACAACGCAGTCTTCGGGCTGCGTTTTTTGTTTTTCAGTGCATAAAAAATAACTTTTTAGAGTTAAATTGATTAAAGATGCAAATTAAGGGAGTGTTTAGTGTTTGTCGTAGGAGCTTGCATCATTTCAAAGTGTTTTATTCCAGCGTAATACCTTCTTAATTCAATTTGTGAACAGCTATGATGCTTATCAACTAGATGAGATATAAAAAAACTCGGTCACGTATCAAGGGCTAGATAAAAGTAAAAAAAAAGCCTCGTCTATAAATTGGCGAGGCAACTTGAAGTGATGTTCCGGAAGCTCATTACTGTACAAAAAACAGAAAGGGCTTCATAGCTAGAGGGAGGCAGAACTTCACTCAAGATCAAAGGGCAAGGGTATTGAACTTTCTTGACCCCGAATTACGTGAGTCGTCGAGTAGGCTTTGTGTAATTCAGACCAAGAAAAGTAAACAGTGATGACTTTGATGACTTTAAATTGTTGATAAAATACATTTTAATTGTAGATTTTCATCTTTTTGCAACTTTTGGTTGTTTCGTGCAAGTATAATGAAACTTTTTGCAAGAGATATGACCTTAATTTTATATAATGATTTAGGCTGAATGTGTGATGGGGAGGCGATAGTTAGTGAAAGATGTCAACACTCTTGGTGGAAGGTTAAACGAGGTACTTTTCATGAAAGGGATGTCAGCAGCAGAGCTGTCTAGAAAAGTAAGTATTGAAGCTGGATATATCAGTAAGATACTGAATAACAAAATAAAAAAGCCTCATAAGAATATGAGGAAAATTGCCGAATCTTTAGATGTTTCCTATGAATGGCTGATGACGGGGAAAGAGGTATCTGGAGGTTATGAGAAACTACATGACATTGAGTCTTTAGTTAATAGTGAGTTTCAAAAAATTGGAACGTTTGAAACAGATATGCCTATTTCAAAATTTGAGAAAATTATTTATCATGACGACTCGATAAATATAGTCACAACACGAAAACTCGGAGGTGGCTTATATTTGTTTAGAAGAGAGGGAGACATAATAGAGCTGTATCGAGAAGACAACTTTCTGACGATGAGTTGGCATCCAGATTCACCCAAGAAAACAGACTCTCCCATTGGCAAGGTGATCTCTAGAATTAACAGGGAACATATTAATGATAAGAAAATTGAATTTATTAAAAATTGAAGACGGCTTGGTTTATTACACTAATGAAGACAATGATTGCGTTTTAAAAGAAACGCCGCATGAACTTGTTTCTCGAGGAGTTGTCAGGCTCTTTGACTGTAAACAAGACAGAGATTCAATCTATGCAATGACCTCAATGACAAAGCTGGATATTAAATGGTACGCATTTTTGTCTAGCCTTTATTTATGCGCTTTGCTCGTTGCTATACCCATGTCACCACATACGGTAAAAATTTTTGGAACGTTCCAACCTGCTGGTATTCTAATTTTTCCAATAACGTTTGTTATTTTAGATGCAATAAATGCAACATTGCGATATGAATATGCAAAAACAACAACATATTTTGGAGCTGGTCTCTGCGCTATTTCTTCTGGCCTGATTGCTTTAACATTCTATACGTTTGATATCGACGGTGCATATCACCAAGTCTTCTACCCTCTGATTAAATTATACCTTATCAATAGTTTATGTATATTATCAGCAGATCAAGCTAATAATATGATATTTAGAGCATTAAGCTCGAAGCTTTACAAAGCACCAATCTGGCAAAGATCTATTATTTCCAGTGTTGTAGGGCAAGCATTATACACTATTATCTGGATTGGACTATTCTTCAACACATCAACATCGCTTACATTACTTGAGAAAATCTATGATAACTACTTATTCAAGATAGTTTACGCTATTGTTTTAATTCCTCTGTTATATGCATTAGTCTTTACTTACAAGCGTATAAGAGAAAAACAAGGAATTTCTTGCAAAGAAATGCACGTCTAATAAATGACCTAAAGTTTGTATTCATAAGACTTAGACACTCACGATTTAGCCAGACTCCTCTGAGAGTTTGGCTTTTTACATTTCAACTAAAATAGGTTATCAAAATGTATAGATCTCTTTACTCTAAAAGTGAGTATTCCGAATAAAGGTAAACTCATCTTAGTAATCTTATTGTCTTCCTAAATTACTAAGTAGCCGTGTAATAAGCTTTTAAAAAACTACTGATAAATAAAGCCTGCTCTATATTCAATACTTCTTACCACTATAAATGCTTATTGAGTTTCCATCTATTTCCGCACAGATCCTTCGAGATGACTTGTATCAATATAAAATCAAAATATAAAAGTAAATAGGCCACTCATTATCGAGCAGCCTATATATTTTTAGGCCCTGTAATAGGCTTGTTTAGTTAGGAGTAAATGCCATTGATAACATTTTTTTCATAAATGCCTTTCGCTCTCGCGTAGGAAATATTTGCTACTGCACCGAAAAGTTCTTGTGTTGGTTCCTTTGCTAGTTCCAACGTAAGCGCTCCATAAAGCCCGCATTCTAATCGCCTAGCGCGAAGAATAAGATCAAGTCTCCAACCATGAGGAGATTTGAAATGGGAAAACGACACACTAATCAAGAATGGCAAACGCTCATCGAGCAGTCTGAATCGAGTTCATTGTCAACGCTTGCATTTTGTAAGCTTAAT
>NZ_JAHGAH010000304.1:0-7022 GCF_030248475.1 Vibrio sp. D173a | reverse complement strand
AGATCAACACGCCCTAATATGTGGCTAAAATTTCTCCAGTCAGACAAGGAGAAATGTCTATGCCAATCTATCCAATTGTCGCGTTTTGCTGTTTGATATTTTCTAGCTCCACCTTTGCAGCTGCGACCAGTGATCTTAATCTCGTCAATTCGACCGTCGGTTATGCCGCGCTGATTTTCTTCACCATTGCCTACATTCTGGTGATGCTGGAAGAATACCTCCAAATGCGAAAGTCTAAGCCCGTATTGCTCGCAGCAGGGTTAATCTGGATTTTGATTGGCTATACCTTTGCCCAGCACAACCAAGCTGACGTGGCTAAAGCCGCACTGGAACACAATCTTTTGGAATACGCTGAACTTTTATTGTTCCTATTAGTGGCGATGACCTACATCAATGCGATGGAAGAACGCAGGCTGTTTGACGCACTGCAAGCATGGATGGTTGGCAAAGGTTTTGATTTTAAGAAGCTATTTTGGCTCACAGGTAGCCTAGCGTTTGTGATTTCTCCCATTGCCGATAACTTGACCACGGCATTATTGATGTGCGCAGTGGTGATGAAAGTTTCTGGAGACAATCCAAGGTTTGTGAACCTAGCCTGTATCAACATCGTCATTGCTGCGAATGCTGGCGGCGCATTCAGCCCATTCGGCGATATTACCACTCTGATGGTATGGCAAGCAGGGCACGTCAGCTTTGCTGAGTTTATGCCGCTGTTTGTACCTTCGCTGATAAACTACGTCATCCCTGCATTCATCATGTCGTTATTTGTACCAAACACTAAGCCAGATACAGTCCATGAGCACATCGAGCTCAAACGCGGCGCAAGACGCATTGTTGGTTTGTTTATCCTGACCATTGCGACTGCAGTTTCCTTCCATGCCGTTTTACACTTCCCGCCAGTGGTGGGGATGATGATGGGCCTCGCTTACCTGCAATTTTTCGGTTATTTCTTGCGTAAAACGCTCAAACACTCCCTTGCCAAAAAAGCGGCGATGGCGATTGCCAATGGGGACGATTACGCGCTCAAGCGCTTAGGTTCTGTCGTGCCATTTGATGTCTTCCACCGTGTGTCTCGCGCCGAGTGGGACACCCTTCTGTTCTTCTACGGCGTGGTCATGTGTGTTGGCGGCTTGAGCTTGCTGGGCTACCTTGGTCTGGTTTCGAACGTGATGTACACCGAGTGGAATCCAATTTGGGCAAACATCATGGTGGGAATACTGTCCGCCATCGTCGATAACATCCCAGTGATGTTTGCGGTATTGACCATGGAGCCAAGTATGTCGATGGGTAACTGGTTATTGGTCACACTAACCGCTGGTGTCGGTGGTAGTTTACTATCGATTGGCTCTGCTGCTGGCGTTGCTCTCATGGGCGCAGCAAGAGGACAATATACCTTCTTTGGGCACCTTAAATGGGCACCGGTGATTGCGCTAGGTTACATTGCAAGTATTGCCGCGCATCTATGGATGAATGGCAGTTTATTCACTTAAACGGCCTTCATCCACTATAAATACACTTATCTATCTGATGGGTGGTTCATGCCATCCATCACCTCTATCTCTCCTAGCTCATAAGGATTTACGCCTTCTAAGCAGCCAACGTTATAGCCATATTCGCTCGGGTTTGAGCGGCGCTGATGGTGGGTATAGATACCACATTCACCACAGAAGAAATGCTTAGCCGTATTGGTATTAAACTGATACAGCTTGAGCGCATCCTCACCTTGGATGATGCGAATCCCATTCAAAGGCACCGATGCCACAATCGCCCCACGACGTCGGCACATAGAACAATCACAGCGTCGAGGTTCCTCGATTCCATCTGGTAGTGACAGTTCGATTTGCACTTTTCCGCAATGGCAAGAAAGCCGGTGTAGAGGCTGAATTATCGTACTACCTACTTGTTTAATCATGACATTTCCTCGCTCCTTTCGTGTTTGCTTAGCTTAATGTGTAAAGTCTGTTAAACAGTTAACATCCGCGCAATCTAGGTCAAAAACTCGACATCAATCACTTTTCACGACATTTTATTCAGCGATCTATCACTATTTGGTTGGCGTTTTGCTAACCGCGTCCGTTTTAATTGCGTGCTTGCAGTTAAGACGGTTTTAAAACCAAGGAAAATACTTTTATGGATAAAGATCATAGCCTTAGAGAGAACCTCTTGGCTCTGACGCTCGGTAGTGCGTTAGTGTCACTTGGGGTTATCTTCTTCAACAAGGTTGGATTGCTCACTGGCGGAACAGCGGGTTTAGCAATCTTCCTCACTAAGATCAGTGACTTCAGTTTTGGTCAGGTGTTCTTTGCATTGAACCTGCCTTTCTACATTTTGTCTGTGATGCGCATGGGTTGGCGTTTTACCATCAACACTTTTATTGCGGTTTCGATCGTTTCTTTTGCGGTAGACCACCTGCACCATGTGATTGAAATTTCTCGTATTGAACCCGTTTATGCCGCACTGCTCGGTGGTGGTTTGATTGGTATGGGGATGCTGGTGATTTTCCGCCACAAAATGAGTTTAGGTGGCTTTAACATCTTGGCGCTTTACCTTCAGGAACGCTTTGGCATTCGTGCAGGTAAAGTACAAATGGCGCTCGACTGCACTATTGTTGTGATGTCGCTGTTTATCGTCGATGTTTACTTGATTGGCCTTTCTGTACTTGGCGCTGTGGTGACCAACTTAATCTTAGCCATGAACCACAAACCAGGGCGTTATCAACCCAAGCCACAAGCTGCGTAATAACACTGGTTCAAGATTACAAAACAAATCCCCGAGCCTTTAACTCGGGGGCTTTTGTTTGTTCTAGCTCACTAATGAAAACATTACGCCAATGGCGAATTCTCACAGTATTTCTGGTCATCTGCCGTCAGTTTTTGCTTGCTCGCTTGGCTTAAGTGATAGTGCACCAGCATCAGCAAATCGTGAGCGTAGAAAAGCTCGAAAGCATCCTCACCATTTTTTCGACAGATTGCCTCACAGCGTTCAGCATGCACTTTGGCTTGCTGCGGACTACCCGCTTTAAGAAGACTCATGGCTAAGCGATACTCTGCGCGCTCTTCTTGTATCCAGCCACCAGCAACCTTCCAATATTCAAGGGCCAGTGTCGCAGCCTCTAGCATGTGTTCTACTTGCGCTCCAGAGCGTGTTTCAAGCCCTTCATATTGGCAGGCAAGGTTATTACCCGTAATGGCAATTGAACGCGCTAAAGGCTCGGTCGCTTCGCCTGAATCTATACCGTTGGCTGCTTTTGCTAACTATGTGCTGGCTTGCTCTAGTTCATTCATTGCCGACAGTTCGTTAGCGATTTGAGCAAACACGCGACGCTGATCGACATCTTCTAACTCAGTAATCTGGTCCGTGTTTTGGTCAACGAAATACTTCGCGACAGCTTTGGCTCTCTGACGCGTCAGGCATTGAGCTGCTACGCCACTTTCAATCTTATCTAAGCTGGTGAGAAACTGACTTGGATCGTGCAGGTGACCGATGGATGTGTGCAACATCAAGGGTAAGATGCGCTCAGCATGGTTGGTGTCTTCTACCTCGCTAAGCGCTTGCTCTAGTTGGTTGTATGTTGGTTGCGGCTCGGCTTCATGTTGCTGCCAACTTTGGTTTATAAATGCATCAAAATCCGTTTTGAACGACATATCCTTATTATCCTTTTCATTGCTCTGGACTGCTTACAACCCTACACAAAATTTAAGCAAATAAGGTAAACCTTGCCAGATTCTGAGAATGGTCTCACTTAAAGTGGCGTACCTCTCTCCAACGCCAATAGTCGCTGCTTGCGCTCTACCCCGCCGGCATAGCCAGTGAGTTTGCCACTTTTGCCGATCACACGATGGCATGGCACCACAATAGAGATTGGATTTTTACCATTTGCCAGCCCCACCGCGCGCACCGCTTTCGGATTGCCGATGGCGTTCGCCAGATCTTGGTAGCTCCATGTTTCACCATAAGGAATGGTCGTCAGTGCATGCCAAACTTGAGTTTGGAAATCAGTGCCCGTTGCTGCAAGGGGCAAGTCGAATTCGTTACGCAGCCCAGCAAAGTATTCTTCCAATTGAGTCACAGTCTGGCTAAGCACGGCATGTTGATCATCACGCTCACCCAAATCGTCTGGTTTGGTGGTACATGTTTCAAACCAAATTCCTAACAAACCCTGTTCGTTCGCTTGAATAGTCACTGCGCCTAACGGACTTGGCATTACCGTATAAAGTGATTTCATGATTGATTCCATAAGTGAAAAGTCGCGTAACTGCCCCAAGGCGACGCAGTATGAGCATTCAATGACGGATAGTTTGGCATAGCTTTCTTCACCACCAAGTCTTTGTCTAAAAAGCAATCGGGCTGAGATTGACCACGCAATTGCGCATAGCTCACCGTCCACGGACCAATACCTTTCAGTTCCAGCCATTGCTGCGGATCGGCTTCTGGGCTCTGCTGCATGTACTGAGCAAATCGCATAAGAGTGTCTTTATGGCTTTGCGGCATACGCAAAAAGCTGACATCGGCATTGGCAATCGTTTCTGGAGTTGGAAAGTGGCGCGCTTGCTGATCGCTGCTGAGTGTTGCTACCAATAAGTTAAGTTGCCCGATAGCCGCTTTGACCGACACTTGCTGCCCTAGCACAGCACGTACACCGGCTTCCCACGCACTCCAGACGCCCGGAATACGAATCCCCTGGGTTTTCACCAACCCCGGCGCAATGTATTCAAGGTGCTGCTCCACCGTGCAAATATCCGCATCAAGGTCGAACATGCGACGCACACCAGACACCAGATTCTGCAACTTAGTGACATCTTCAATATCGAACTCCATCTCAAGATAACCTTCTCCTTGAGTGACCTTGAATCGTGCATGGCAATCACCCAACAAAACGTTGCGCTGATAAGCCTCTTGTGTGACTTGCTCTATTCCTTCAATCGCACGCAGACGATAAAAATTGAGCATGTGTTGCCAGTTCAGAGCACCACGATAAGGTAATACAATTCGATTCGTCCCTACGCCATCAAATTCCTTTCTACGCACTTGAGAAGGCGTTAGCTGAAGGATCTTTTGAAACGCATCATTGAAACGTCGAGTGCTGTTAAAACCCGCGGCAAAGCCGACTTCGGTGATTGACATCGAACTCGAATGCAGAAGCTGCTTGGCAAACATCAACTGTTGATACTGCGCATATTGCTTAGGTGACATCCCCAAATATTGCTCGAACAGCATACGCAAGTAACGATCCGAGATCCCAAGACGCTCAGAGAGTTCGGTAAGAGACTGATGATGCAACTCACCTTGATCGATCATTTTGATCGCACGTTGGAATGTGGTCTCGACGCCCTTCCAAGCCCATGACCCTGGCGCACTGTCTGGACGACAACGCAAACAAGGGCGATATCCAGCCTTCAAAGCCTGAGTCTTGTCGGTGAAGTACTCGACGTTTTCCTCTTTGGGCAAATTAGCTGGGCAGATTGGGCGACAGAAGATCCCTGTTGTTTTCACCGCAATGTAAAAGCGCCCATCAAAACGGCTATCACGAGCCATGCGTGCTTTTTGGCATTGTTCGAAGGTCAACGATGTATGTGGGTGGATGAGCATAGTGCTGTCCCTGCTTACGCATTTGGTGTTCAACGAGTGGTTAACTTATTCACCACTCGACCGGCATAACTTCATTGTAGAACGGGGAGTTACTGTAAATTAGCCATTTTCGGAACTCAATATTAAGAAACTTTGGCAATAGCAAATTTGTGCACTAAGGTTATAGTCAGAACAACACAACAACGTCGGCTAAAGGGAATTGGCATGGACTTACATACGTGCGTGATTGTACTTAGAAATCACAAGATTATCACCAGCAAATCGGTCGAGCACTCTATAGGGATTATTGAGCGCGACTCTGATAACGAGATTTCAGAAATTCAAATCAATGCGACTGATGGTGTGAATATTCGCACTTATCACTACAACAGTGTGGAAGACTCGCTTGAGAGTTTAATGAATCTATAAAAACTCCTTTCTCCCTTGTTAATCGTGAAAGTAAAAGAGCGCAGTCACCTGTGCTCTTTTTTTTGCTCACCATGCACAGGCGCCATACCAGAAGACAAACCCACGTAGAGAAAGTCATTCAAATTTTTGCGTCTTTCATAATCAAAAGCGTCCTGTAAAGCACTAAAACCAGGTATTTTATCCGTTCTAACGTTCTGTATTTAAAAATGAAAAAACGTTCCATCGAATTTGTCGAACGAGAACATCAAATTGCCCCAATTTTTTCTTTCTCTCCTCCTACCTACACTGATTTCAACAACAAGGGGGGCAGTCCTCCTCATCATAAAAATTCGAGAAAGGATAAAGTCATGAAAGCACTACTACAAAAAATCACTACTTCAAATGCAGGCTACGGCGCACTCGCACTTCGCATTCCAGTCGGTCTCATCTTTATGGCACACGGCGCGCAAAAACTTTTTGGCTGGTTTGGCGGTTATGGGCTTGAAGGTACAGGTCAATGGATGGCATCAATTGGCTTAGGCCCAGGCATGCTGATGGCATTTTTAGCAGGCAGTGCTGAGTTCTTTGGTGGGTTGTTCATCTTACTTGGCCTGCTTACCCGCCCGGCAGCCGTAGCTTTAGCATTCACCATGGTGATCGCCATTTTCTCGGTTCACTTTGAAAACGGTTTGTTTATGTCGAACAACGGTTACGAGTTTGGTTTAGCACTACTGGCAGCAAGCGTTTCTCTCGTTTTCTCTGGCGCAGGCAAAGCCGCATTAGATGAAACGCTACGTCAGAAATTGGCCTAAACGAGAGTAGAAACGACATTAGAAGTGCCACAACTCTCGCTTCAATCGGACGTTTGATTTAGAAGTGGCCCCCAATTTTCGGACATGACTTTAAGTGATTGATCTGTTTGTATAGTACCTAAAAATACTGGAACAGATTATGACTAGAAAACGTAGAAACCACTCACCCGAATTTAAAGCTAAGGTGGCGCTTGATGCTGCTAGAGGTGATAAAACTGTCGCTGAGTTAGCTCA
>NZ_JAHGAH010000303.1:0-719 GCF_030248475.1 Vibrio sp. D173a | reverse complement strand
TGTTTGGTGTCTTTAACACTTCGGCTGCACTTGCAAATTTCTCCAACCCAATTATCTTTCTTTTCCTAGGTGGATTTGCATTAGCGGCAGCATTGAACAAGCAGGAGCTCGACAAAGCGATCGCCGATAAAGTGCTTTTGATTGCTAAAGGTAAGATGTCGGTGGCGATCTTCATGCTATTCGGTGTGAGTGCTGGTCTATCGATGTGGATCTCTAACACCGCGACCACAGCTGTGATGCTGCCTCTGGTTTTGGGTGTGATGAACAAAGTCGACCAACGTGAAGACCGAAATACGTATGTATTCGTTCTACTTGGTATCGCTTACTGTGCTTCAATTGGTGGTATCGCAACGCTAGTAGGTAGCCCACCGAACGCAATCGCAGCAGCAGAAGTTGGCCTGAGCTTTACAGAGTGGATGGCGCTAGGTCTTCCTATCTCTCTTATTCTTCTACCAATTGCGATGGTTATCCTATATGCGATGACTAAGCCTAAGCTGAACCATACCTTCGAGCTAGACCATAAGCCAGTTGAGTGGACCAACAGCAAAAAAATCACACTGTCGATCTTCTTGCTAACAGTAACTCTGTGGATTTTCGGCAAACCAATCAACGCAATGATCGGTGGTTTCTCGAAGTTCGATAGCTTGGTTGCGATTGGCGCTATCGTCCTCCTTGGTGCATCTCGCGCTGTAGAGTGGAAAGACGTTGAGAAAGCAACA
>NZ_JAHGAH010000302.1:0-980 GCF_030248475.1 Vibrio sp. D173a | reverse complement strand
TTCTCTCTGAATTACGCAACATATATGGACGCACCTCAGGATGCAATGACTGATTCAATGATACGGTCGCTAACATATATCCGACGTCTTTCTAGGTCTACTATGTGACCTGCGCCATGGTGTAATCCGCTCCTCACTGTCTTTTCAAAGCCTCGGTTTCAATAACCTCGTTGTGTTATCAGAGTGTAGTAAGGATGGTTCACCGTTTATTCATCAGCTATTGCAAACTCAGTTGCTTCTTGAGGATATCTCCTTAGAACTTAGTGTTTTTAGTCAAACAGGCTTAAATGCCTGATTAATATCGTATTCACTATTTTTCGCCAAGATGTGCCATGCTACCCGACCGAGCTTGTTTGCAAGAGCGACAATCGCTTTTGCTTTTCCTCGGCGTGCAATGAGTCCTCTCAACCATACTCCCATAGCATCCGCTTTGTTAGCTCCGCACCGAACCACTGCGCGAGCACCGTGAATAAGTAATGCTCTCAATTCGCGATTGCCATTGTTCGATAGAGAGCCAAGAATACTTTTTCCGCCTGTACTATTTTGTTTTGGAACTAGGCCACAGCATGCTGAGAACTGGCGACCATTTTGGAATTGGTTTTTCCAACACCTACCTCACTAATCAGCGCCGCTGTCAAAATCGGACCAAACCCAGGAATATTCCGAATAGCCTCATATTTTGGATTTTGCTGACTCAACATGGTGACACTTTGGGTCATTTCATCTATCTCTTCGCTAAGACTGACAAAGTCACAGTATAAAGTTTGCCGTAAGTTCCTCATTACTGGGGAAAGGGCATTCTCTGCGTCTTCAAGAGCTAGCGGTAAATGACTTCGTAAAGCTTTAATAGAGAGAGGAAATACTCCCCCGTATTCAGCAGCCAATCCTCTGATCTGGTTCGCCAAGGCAGTTCTGTTTTCTACCAAACGTTTACAGACACTGCGTATCGCTTTAAGGTCTTGTTGTTCAACAGACTTAAC
>NZ_JAHGAH010000301.1:0-3335 GCF_030248475.1 Vibrio sp. D173a | reverse complement strand
TTGTGTATAAGAGACAGCCTATCTTGGGGCCTGTATTATCCAAAGCAGCCATTGCCAAGTTTAGCCGTACTTTAGCAACCAGCTTTAGTGCGGGTATTCCAATTCTCACCGCATTAAAAACCACCTCAAAAACCTCCGGTAACATGCACTATCAATTAGCAATTGAAGAAGTGTATCGAGACACTGCAGCTGGTATGCCTATGTATATTGCCATGCGGAACTGTAACGTTTTCCCTGAGCTAGTACTGCAAATGGTCATGATAGGTGAAGAGTCAGGTCGATTGGATGACATGCTCAACAAGATAGCCGCTATTTATGAGTTCGAAGTGGATAATACCGTTGATAATCTGAGTAAGATTTTAGAACCATTGATCATCGTCTTTCTTGGCGTGGTGGTTGGTGGTCTAGTCACAGCAATGTACTTACCAATCTTTAATTTGATGAGCGTATTAGGATAGAATGATTCTTTAGCAAATTAATACCATCAAAACAGCATCTTGCTTATTTGATTCATCGCTCAAGAGACAGATATGGAAGTATTCCAGTACTACCCATGGCTATTCGTTGTGTTTGCCACAATTTTCGGTTTGATTGTGGGTAGTTTCCTCAACGTGGTTATTTACCGTTTACCCAAGATCATGGAACTAGAATGGCGACGTGAGTGCGCTGAATCCTTCCCTGAATATAAGATTGAACCACCCAAAGAGACGCTGACGTTAAGTGTACCTCGCTCGTCTTGTCAGCAATGCGGAACACCCATTCGCATCCGAGACAACATTCCGGTAATTAGCTGGCTATTGCTGAAAGGCAAGTGCCACAACTGCCAAGCGCCCATCAGTGCTCGCTACCCTCTTATTGAACTGCTTACTGCGTTTTGTTCGGGTTTTATCGCTTTTCATTTCGGTTTTAGCTACTTCACTGTAGCGCTGGTTTTCTTTACCTTTGTATTGATTGCTGCCACGTTTATCGACCTCGATACCATGTTGTTGCCAGACCAACTGACTCTACCATTGATGTGGGCAGGTATCGCACTTGCTCTTGCTGGTATCAGTCCTGTCAGCCTACAAGATTCTATCATTGGTGCAATGGCGGGCTATCTGTGTCTTTGGAGTGTTTACTGGCTGTTTAAACTCCTAACAGGCAAAGAAGGCATGGGCTATGGTGACTTTAAACTCCTTGCGGCATTGGGCGCTTGGTTGGGTTGGCAATCTCTACCGATGATCATTTTGCTCTCTTCGGTGGTCGGCGTCATCTTTGGTCTTATCCAACTGCGCTTGCAAAAACAAGGTATCGAGAAAGCCTTTCCTTTCGGCCCTTACCTTGCGATTGCTGGCTGGGTGAGCCTAATTTGGGGCCATCAAATCCTCAACTGGTACTTTACGTCGATTCTAGGAGTGTAAATGGCTTTCGTTATTGGCCTTACTGGTGGTATTGCAAGTGGCAAGACTACGGTGGCAAACCTATTCAAACAGCAGTTCAAGATCGACATTGTCGATGCTGATATCGTGGCTCGCGAAGTCGTGGAGCCTGGAACTCCAGGACTAAATGCCATCATTGAGCACTTTGGTGCTGATATTGTCCGCGATGATCAAATGCTGGATAGAGCCAAGCTAAGAGAGAGAATTTTCTCTAATCCAGAAGAAAAGGCTTGGTTAAACGGCTTATTGCACCCAATGATTCGTGAAAAGATGATCGAAGACTTGGAGCAAGTCACATCGGACTACGCGCTTTTAGTTGTACCTTTATTAGTAGAGAATAAGCTTGATAGCTTATGTGATCGCGTTCTTGTTGTAGATGTTGACCCACAAACCCAGATCTCAAGAACCGTAAAACGCGATAATGTCAGCGAAGAGCAAGCAAAAGCCATCTTGGCATCCCAAGCTTCTCGTGAGCAACGACTTGCTCTGGCCGATGATGTGGTGAAGAATAATCCAGATGACCCAGATCTTTTGCTTCAAATCACAGATTTACACGAAAAGTACCTAGCCATGTGTAAGAAAAATCTGCGAAAATAGGAATGAAACTCACCAAGGCTACTGTCGATGACCACGCACAAATTTGAACATCCGTTAAATGAAAAAACTCGCATCTACTTAAGAGTTGAGTCTTTGCTGCGTCAGGCTCACCTAGCCTCTGGTTTTGCTGATAACCACCAATATCAGCTGTTCTTCCGCGCGCTTTTCGATATGGTCGAAATCTTTGAGCAGATCCAGCTGAAAAGCGAGTTGGCGAAAGATCTAGAGAAGCAGCGTTTAGCTTATCGTAACTGGTTAAATGTTGATGGTGTCGATCAACAGGCACTTGGCGAACTGCTTAATGAGATCGATGTCGTTCATAGCCAACTGATGACGGCTGAGCGTTTCGGTCAAGCGCTTAAGGAAGATCGTTTCCTAAGCTCAATCCGCCAGCGTTTTAACTTACCGGGTGGTTCGTGTTGTTTCGACCTACCGGCTTTGCATTACTGGCTTCATTTACCGATTGAGCGTAAAAAGCACGATGCTGACCAATGGCAAGCAAGCTTAAAGCCGCTCTCTGATGCCTTAGCTCTATGGCTGAAGCTGACTCGTGAAACGGGCCACTTTAAAGCCCAAATCGCCCGTGCAGGGTTCTTCCAAAGTGACGCGGATGAAGCCAATATCCTACGTTTACACATCCCAATGGAATACGGTGTTTACCCGATGATTTCGGGTCATAAGAACCGTTTTGCCATCAAATTCATGGCCTTTGAAAGTGGTCAAGCTTGCACGCAAGACGTCGAGTTTGAACTTGCGGTTTGTAGCTAAGCACAAGACGCACTACTATTGCCTTAATACCTTTGAACACCGAATAAATAGGACGAATGACGATGTCTAAAATTACTGTCGTTCCATGCCCACAATGTGGTGCAGACGTTGAATGGGGCGAGCAAAGTCCTCACCGCCCTTTTTGTAGCAAGCAGTGCCAAATGATTGATTTTGGCGAATGGGCTGATGAAGAAAATACCATTGCTGGTGCTCCGGATATGTCGGACAGCGATGGTTGGTCTGAAGATCAGTACTAAAGAATTGAGAGGCTAGAGTCGAGATACGACAGCGCTACGCTTCGAAAATAAAGAGAAGGGTTGATGTGAGAACATCGGCCCTTTTTGTTTTTTAGCATATCGAAAGAGAGATTCCCGACAATGCTCCTTCGTCGCTTTCGGGAATGACACCGTTTGGGTTCATTTGTTTTTATTCGTCATCCTCAAGGGCGAGGGACGTATATGGACTCCCCTAGTAATGCAAGAAGCTTAAGTTAGCGGTTTACAAGTGCACGTATATCCGGTTTCTTTATGGGGAGCTACCCCGAACCTCTAT
>NZ_JAHGAH010000300.1:0-29384 GCF_030248475.1 Vibrio sp. D173a | reverse complement strand
CGCCAATGATCTCGTGATTACGGAACTGCACGCCCTTCACTACTTGTCCATCACGAACATCAAGACATGGAATTATTCGCTTTGCCAATATGCAAATGCCTCCTCTGGAGCGCTTACTATTTAGAAATGGAATAAAACTATTAATAACATAAAATATGATGGTTTTGATCTATTATAACTTTCCTGATTTGTTTTATTTTACACCTATTAATAAATGAATTCTTTGACTTCATTTATATCCTGATTTTTACATTCTCCTTTTCTTGTTTAAAATAGTAAATTTAATGTGTAAAATGTAATTTATTTATTCAAATAATGTGATTTTAAATGCTCTTTCTTCTCGGTAATCTCATAAATAACCTTGTGTTATGTGGGTTTTATGACAGTTTATATCAAGTCGTAGTATGGATTTTCTAGTTAAACTTAAAAGGCGCTTGCAATGAAAACGATTGCGTTAAGTAGTCGATTTTTAATCAGGATGGCATTCATTCTGATCTTTTATCTAATTCGTGGTTTTAGATATTTTTTATTTGAAAATACAAAGTTTAATATGCTAAATTCCATCGCTTAGATAATAATGGTATTAAAATCCGACTTTCTATTTCCTCAAGGCTTAATAAATTTTTTGTTCATAATGAAATTTAAGAAAACAATATTTTTAAATAAAAATATCTAATGATAAAAATGTATTTCTTGAGTTTTGTAAATGAGATCTCTTTCCATAAAAAGTGTCAATTGTAACATTTTTGTAACTTTCATATTTGCCAGTTTCATTCATTTCTAGAATTGAAGTATCACAACTATTTTATCGGGTTTAAATATCGACATTAATATGTTTTTTTCTGATAGGTTTGAATTGAATACATCAAGGAGATAGATAAATGAGAATAAAAAAACGTCTGATAGCAGTCGCTGTTGCAGGTGTAATGACTATGTCAGTACATGCAGGTGAATCAGTCACACTTACCAAGCCAGTTAACTTCACCAACTTCTCTGGCCTTAACTCACAACTGGGTGTTAACAATGCTTCTAGCTTTAAACAGGTGAAAAGTATCCACCTTAAAAAACGTGGCGTTTATAAAGTTAAGATTCAGCAGAACGTTTGGGGTGTTCCTGTTTGGGGGCATTCTCTGAATGCGACGCAAAGCTTTAAGGGTGGTGCATTAAAAACGGTACAAGGAAGCTACCTTCGTGTGAATGACTTGGATCGTAGCTTTGTTAAGCCGAAGTTGAACCGTGCAGATGCATTAAAAGTCGCGTCTAAAAACCTTCAGGATAAAGGCTTCGCAGTTAAGTTCCTGCGAAACGTTGAAGATGAGTTATTCATCTATCAAGACGGCAAGAAGACCCGTTTGGTCTACGTCGTTTCTTATCTGTTAGCGAACAGCCTTCAACCATCTCGTCCGTTTACTATGTTAGATGCTCACAGTGGCGAAGTCATCGATCGTTGGGAAGGGATTGCACACGCGCAAATCGGTACAGGCCCTGGTGGTAATGAAAAAACGGGTATGTACGAGTACGGTACGGATTACCACTTCCTCGACGTGCAAGAGGATGGCACTAACTGTGTGATGGAGTCGGAGAACGTTGTCACGGTTAACCTAAATGGTGGTACTGAAGGTTCTACTCCATACAGCTACGAATGTCCGCGCAATGAATTCCAAGAAATCAACGGCGCTTACTCGCCACTGAACGACGCCCATTATTTTGGCAACATTGTATTCGACATGTATAAAAACTGGTTCGATACGGCACCGCTTACCTTTAAGCTGATGATGCGCGTTCACTACGGCACTGGGTACGAAAACGCGTTCTGGGATGGTCAGGCAATGACATTCGGTGATGGTGAGAGTTACTTCTACCCACTGGTTAGCCTTGATGTGTCAGCGCACGAAGTGAGCCATGGCTTTACCGAGCAAAACTCAGGCCTGGTTTACGCTAATCAGTCTGGTGGCATGAACGAGGCCTTCTCGGATATCGCAGGTGAAGCGGCAGAATACTACATGAAGGGCGAAAATGACTGGATGGTCGGTAAAGACATCTTTAAAGAAGATGGCGCCCTGCGTTACATGGATGACCCTTCGCGTGATGGTTCTTCTATCAACCATGCTCAAGATTACTACGATGGATTGAATGTGCACTACAGCTCGGGCGTATTCAACAAAGCTTTCTACCATCTTGCGACAACGGATGGCTGGGATACCAAGAAAGCGTTTGAACTGTTCGTACTTGCTAACCAGATCTACTGGTCACAAGACAGTAATTTCTGGGAAGGAGCATGTGGAGTTAAAAGTGCCGCAACTGACCTAGGTTACGACGCATCTGCGGTTGTTAATGCCTTTGGCATTGTGGGTGTAGAGCCTTGTGCGGAGCCACCATTGCCGCCAGAGCCAGAATACCAACGTCTAGAAAATGGCACTGCGGTTACAATTAGTGGTGGTACAGGCTCGAAAACTTACTTTGATATTGAAGTGCCAGAAGGAAAATCACAGCTTACGATTAATCTTGCTGTGCCAAATGGTGACCCAGATATTTATGTTGGCTTGGATTACGCACCTTCTCCAACCGAAAACATTTGCTCTAGCCTGTCGGTTTCTGACGAAGTTTGTGTGATCGAAAACCCAGAGCAGGGACGCTATACCATTAACGTTTTCGGTTACGCTGGGTATGATGATGCTGAGCTATCGGCGACTTACGATGATAGCAGTGCGAACGTGCCACCAGTAGCCTCGTTTGACCAATCAGTATCGGGTAAAACGGTTCAACTTCGTAGTACAAGTAGTGATAGTGACGGCAACATTGTCTCTTACCAATGGAGCCTAGGTGATGGTAATTCGCAAACTGGTGAAACGGTATCACACACTTACGCTGCGGCAGGTGACTACTCAGTAACGTTAACAGTAACGGATGATGCAGGTAGTGCAACTTCGACGACACAAACAGTGACGATCGAAGAAGGCCAAACGGATGCGTTCCCGCTGAAACTGAACTTTGGTAACAAGTTCCCGAATGGTAAAGCTCGTGTCAAACTTTCTTGGAAATACAGCACTGACGATTACTTCATCGTGAAGCGTGATGGTAAAAACGTAGGTGCAACGGACTTCCAGTCTTACGTTGACCAGTTTGAGCACAACGGCACGATCGACGTGGAATACCAAGTGTGTACTTCTGGAAATGTGTGTTCTGAAACGAGGCGTTACCGATTCCTAAAACCAAATAAATAATAACGCAATATAAAGGGCTCCCAAAGGAGCCCTAATTCGTCATGTACGGCTAGAAAAGGGAAAACAACAAATGAAAAAGAGCTTATTAGCGATAGCATTACTGAGTGGCACTGTTGCTGCGAGTGAATCTCCGTTGCAGGAAGAGGTGTGGATCACAACAGACGCGGATGCTCAGCACTTAGCTATTCAACACGGCGCAGTGGTGTATTCTGACTTTTTCGGTGCGCGCCCAGCGATCGTTGCTAAGATTCCACGAGATAAGTTAGCGACGTTATCCAGTCACATGCACCATGACAAACATCGTTGTGGTGGCTATATGGTGCACCCAGATAAAGCCAGTGCGATGAAAGCGGCAGCGATGCCGACGACAATAAAAACATTTAACAAGCCCACGATAAGCCATCATGAGACGGTCGAAACGCTCATCAATCAGGTAGAGCCAACCAACTTGGTGAAAACGATTGAAGACATGACATCTTTCACCAACCGTTTTTATACGACACCGACGGGTATTGAAGCCTCGAACTGGTTGTTAGAGCGCTGGATAAAAGAAATCGAGGGAGTGAGTTATGCATCTGCGGTGCAAATTCCTCATGCTGGGTTCCCTCAAAAGTCAGTTGAAGTCACCTTGTTAGGCGCGAAGTACCCAGAAGAAATTATTGTTGTGGGTGGCCATTTGGACTCGACGGCAGGGACTTGGACAGAAGAGCACACCATCTCTCCGGGTGCGGACGATGATGCATCGGGTATTGCTACCGTAACGGAGGCGCTTCGACTGATGATCGCTAGTGGAGTCCAGCCTGATCGTACGATTAAGTTTTATGGCTACGCAGCGGAAGAGGTTGGCTTAAGAGGATCCCAAGGCGTGGTATCAATGCTGAGTAGTCGAGGAGCCAACGTTCTTTCAGCCTTGCAGCTCGATATGACTAACTACAATGGCTCTGCTCATGACATTACGTTCATTACAGACTATACGGACAGCAACTTAACGGCCTTCTTGGCGGAGTTGATTGATGAGTATGCGCCTGAAATCACCTACGGATTTGACCGTTGTGGCTACGCATGTTCTGACCACGCATCTTGGCACAATGCTGGCTACCCAGCCGCAATGCCTTTCGAGAGTATGTTTGAAGATTACAACCCGAATATTCATACCCAATTTGATACTTTAGAAAACGCGGATCCAACGGCAACTCATGCTAGCAATTTCGCTAAACTCGCAGTGGCTTATTTGGTGGAGTCGAGCATGGACAGCGTATCGGGTGTGACGCCATTACAAGATGGTGAACCCGTTGACAATTTGCAGGCAGGATATGGCGAAGAGCAATTCTTTACTTTTGAAACACAGGAAGCAGGGCAGGTGACGATCACCATGTCAGGACCGAGAAGTGGTGATGCTGACTTGTTCGTTAAGTACAACGATTCTGTATCTGTAACAAGTTTCGACTGTCGCCCATTCCAAAATGGTAGTAATGAGCAGTGCGTTCTCAACAAACCTGCGGGTATATTCAACATCATGATTCGCGGTTACCGTAATTTTGACCAAACGAGTGTTGTTGCGAGTTTTGATAAGACTGCAAAGTGATGGTTAAAAGAGGTCTAGGCTCATTAGTTTAGGCCAATATTAAAACGCCGCATCAAGCCATGATGCGGCATTTTTAAACAAGCGCTCGTTAAAGCGTTGACTTGTAATATTCGACCATTTCTTCTTGAGTGGCCGACACTAAATCTGGGTTGCTCTGCTGTGCTTTCATGATTTGAGCAAGAGAAGGGAGGATTTTTCTATCGACGCGGTACGTATCGCTCCAAAGCTTTGCACGCATGATGGCTTTCGCGCAATGGAAGTACAAGCTTTCTACTTGGATTTTGATGACGATTTTAGGCGCTTTGCTCCCATTAGGGCACATTGACTTTAACGTTTCATTTGTGTGTAAACTGGCAACGCCCTTTAGTCTCACGACCTCATCAATCCCATTCACCATAAATAAAAGTCCGACCTTCGGATTTGCAAGAATGTTTTTAAAGCTGTCCAGTCGATTATTACCAGAGCTATCAGGCATTAGCAGGGTGTTATTGTCTAAGATTTTAATAAATCCTGGAAGCCCACCACGGGGGGATATATCAGTAAAACCTTGTTCATCACTGGTTGTAAAGAGGACAAAATGACTGTGATTGATTAATGTCTGGGCATATTCATCTAGTTCGAACATCACTTTGTTTTTTGCTCGTTGGCTTGGCTGACCATACAGGGCTTCTAGTGCTTCCAATGACGTTATTTCACTCACTTGAGCGTCTCCATTTTTATTTTATAAATTGTCGCCGTTATAATGCCTTGTCAAAACGGCATAAGCAACCGAGTTGGTATTTGGTGCTGTTGGAGTCCCATTGTGTCGTTCAAAGTACAAAGTTGTACTTAAATGAATCTGGGGCACTATAGAAAGAAGGTGTGAGTGACAAATTTCAATTGATGCTGCAATTCAATAAAGTAAGAACACTCCCTCATAACCGCCGATTTCAATGTGCGAAACGTAGCCACCAATATTACCGTCTTTGTCTACGGGTCTCATTGGCTTGTCAAGCGTAATGGTGATTTTAGGCGCGGAGAAATAGTTTGCGTTTTTACCAAAGAAGTCGGTGCGATATAGCACACGCCCGTTGGTAAACTCACGTGCTAACACCATTTCTGATGGACCTTGAGCGACGATATCTGTGCTCGAACGATAAGCAAAGTATATATAAGTGGGATAAAGGTAAGTAATGTCTCCAGGTAAGTCTACATGCTCAATTTTATTCATGGTGGAATCGCCAATGATTGTATAATCGGACTTTGGCGGTGTGCTGGTGGACAACATAAGCGGCATCGCTGCAGCCCCTTCAGGCACTAGATTGGCGGGCTCTCCCAAATCGACGGCGAGTAACGCACTTGGTTGATAAGCAATGTTTTTTGGTACGCCAGCTTTCCAGAAGTTTTCGGCAGTAGTGTTGTTACTGCCATATAAGTAGCTACTGTTCCATTGATTAAAAAAGCTACGCTCAGGGTGATGATTTAAGTAAAACGCCGCCAGTGTAGAGTATTGGTCTTGCTTCCAGTTATCTTCAGTGTTGCCAAAGTATTGAACTCGACCATAACGCGTGGTTGCTTGATAAATCACTTTCTGACCCGCTTTGGCGAGTGCAGAGTTATCCCAAAACTTAGCTAAGCCAGCATAGCCACTAAAGCCAGTAGAAGGGAAAAGGTAATGCTCGCGTAAATATAGAGAACCAGCTTCAACTAAGTGGTTTTGTCCATTACGGCCGAATAGGTTTGCCGTGTCTATGTTGAGACCAATTAACGCATCCGCATCCAGCGTTGCCAGTTTGTTTAAGAACGCCGAGAATTGTGCTTTGTAAGCATCGTCAGCAGCTTGGCTTCCTGCCACCAAACCAAGTTCATCCACCGTACCACCGGAATAAACGTAGAACTGATTTGCTCCGAGTAACTTATTAGTATCGTCGTTGTACGCACCGTTTAAACCTTGTTTCGCCCATTCAGCTTGGTAATAGTGATGCATCGCGTTGGCAAACTCGGGGTTACCAAGATTGGTTAATGCCCAAGAAGAGGTTTGGTTCCACATGCGACCAAATGGAATAACACGTGACTCCCAACGAAATCGTGCCGTTGCATTCTTATTCGAACGGTTTGTGTATTCATTCCAAGAAAGATAATTATCTTGGTTTAGGTCTGCGGATTTGTCGAAGCCACGTATCTTACGCCAGCGTTGAATGGTTTGACCTTCAGGTGTTGCCTTTGGTGCGTCGGTCAACTTAACGGTTTGGAAGCCGTTTTTGAGCTTTACTTCTTTTAGACGAGGGCGATTCTCGATGTTTTCGTCATGCCAAGTAATTTTCGCAACGTAAAGACGGCCACCATCGCGTAAAAAGGTGGAGCCAAAGTACTGACCGCCGCCATAGGTTTTTCCGCTGCCATAGTGCGTTGTAGCGCGAACCCAATCCGAAGGAACGGACCAGTTTACCGTTTGGTTTTTGGTCATGTTCAGCGTTTTATCTTTATTAATATCAAACGGCTTCCACTGCGATACCTGACCAAATGAGTCTATGGCAGAAGGGTATTCAATCGTAAAGCGGCCACCTTGAGCAAACTGGGAGAACGTAAATGCTAAGCGGTCGAACTTCTCTGAGTGATAAACATAGAGAGCACCACCATTATTCGTCTGTCCAAAGACGTCAGCGTCCCATGGTGGTTGTTGATATAACCAAAAGCCTGCGTGGTCGGCACTAGCCGTATAACCGACAATCATCGGTTTTCGATTGAGTAAGGTATTTTCACCATGGCTAGAGTCTATCTCTGCGATGATGGTGTCTTCCGAAAAATGAAGAAAAAAATCTTCATAATCGATGTTATTTATTTCTGCTTGGTTACGTATATCGTTTTCGAGCCAACCCGAGTTAAGTTCGAGCTTTTGGTTGTACATATACCCAATCGCATTTACGCGTTCGTTATCGCTTTTATTTTCATATGCGCCAAACACGACATCGGCATTAACCAGTTCCCACTCAAGCGCAGCCGCCGCAGAAACCGGTGCATCTCGTAGATCAATACCTTGTTCATGCAGCCCCGGTAAAACGATTGCCGTGGCTGACCATGTCACAGGTGTAAACAACAGGCTCAAAGGCCCCAGCGCAAGCAGCGCAAGCAGCGCAGAGCGATATGGCTTCATTATTGAGTTGTCCCAATCAAAAACTTCGATTAATTAGATAGCGAGTCTAATTAGAAAAAGTATTGACGATTGATCAGACCAATTCAAGAAAGTACTAGAACCTCTCTTTTTTGATAAATCCTTTATAAGATGAATACGCTCAGAAAATCAGCTTTTTACAAAATGAATCCAGTTTGTTTCAAGGTTGAACCTTGCATAATCGAGGAAATGTTACGGGAGATTTTTCTCAAAATGAGAGGGGCATAAATGAATAAAAAAGCGGATTGCTTGTTTAGCAATCCGCTTACTAGAAATAGCACCGGATGGTTTAATTTGTTGCTTTTTTTGAATGGGGGCCGTTTGGCAAGTACGTTGACTGATCTGTGTAGAACACTTGATAGTTAGCCATTCGGGTTAGCGGCATATAATCAGGTGCCGCTCTGTTAATTGTCGCTGTAATTACTGCGCCAATTAAGTCTGCGATGGCATTGCCCGAAGAGCTATTCTGAGGGGTGTACTCCATCTTTTTCGAGGCTTCCCAGATAGTTTTTCCTTCACGATCTTTGAAAGTGTATGTGAACTCTACTTGTGTTGTACTTGAAATAAGAACATACGTGGTATCCCAGCGCTCAATCGTCACATAAAGGAGGACGTCTGCACCAAACATGCCTGCTAACTTATCAGTTGGGAGGGATTGGATTTCCGCAGGTTCGTATAGCCCTTCGTATTCAAGAATAGTCTTTACTGTATTTGATGGGTAAACATAGTAACCTTTCTCTGCCAACATTACAGGAAGAGAGCTGTATACGGCTAGTGGTGCATCCACATCTACACTTTGGTTTACGACAGGCAAAACAAGGATCGACTTAGGATTAGCATCCTCAAAACCAGTTTGTCGTTCTACTTTAGTTGTTTGACATGCGGATAATGTAGATGCAAGCGCGATCAAGAATAGAGTCTTAACGTAATTCATCAATTGTTTACCCCAGCTTCGTGATCTTGTCTCTCCAAGTTTTGAATAAGCGCATTCATTAATGGTGCACTTTCCGGCCAAACTTCCGCCTCTTTCCTATAAAAAGCTACAGCCTTAGTTGTATCGCCTGATTTCAGGTTAAAGGTACCGACTTCTGCGTATAGTCCTGGCGCTGGTTTTTGTCCATTTTCCTCTAGCTCAGCAAGATGTGATTCCAGAGCTACCGGAAATTCTTTGGCTTCAACTGGGTCATGATAGTACTCATAAAGTCCCTCATCGTAACCGCCCCAATCATATAAGGTGTTTGTCGTTTGACAGCCTACTAAAAATAGAGGTAAAGAAACGGCAAGTGCAGGCGCTAAATATTTCATTCAACAATTACCTCTTTTGTTACACCATCACCGACATAGATTTTTTGTGATGATATTAGTGAACCATCTTTGTAGAACTCAATAATGTGAGTACCAGGAAGAACACGGAGCGCTTTTTTACCAGTGGTGTACTGTGCAATAGAACCATTATCTAGTCCATCAATCACTACGTTGTAATCAGAGCTACTGTCTTCTTGAACAGAGAATGTTAGTTGTGGTCTGTTATCGACTGTCTTGCTTTCTGTTGTTGGCATTTGTACACAGCCAGCTGTGAAAGCAAGAATCAGGGCAGAGATCATTAGTTTGATGTTCATTATTTTTGCTCCACAACATTTAAGCTGTTGATATCAAAGTTTGCAATTGAACCAGAGTTTACGACAGCGATGGCACCTTCGTTTGTCTCTGTATCACCAAAAGTTTGAACAATTTCGATCTCAGCGACTTTTTTCCCTGGAAGGGTGATATCAAAACCAGTTTGTTTTGATTTCACTTGTTTGCCTTGAGTTTCAACATTGAAAGTCATACCTGACTTGATGCCTTGAGATTCGCCACCACTGATGTAAATCATGCCGTCTTCGACTGCAAGGATGTCAGTTGTCCATGGTCTTGTTTGGATTTCTGCCGTTAGCTTACTAATAGCGTCAGAAATTGCGTTTGCGATTGCAGAATCGTTCAACGTGCCATCATAAGAAGACTTAGAGCCAAACCCTGCCACAGAAGCGGACTCTGAACTCGATTCGCCAGCACCTGAAAGTGAGTGGTATACGAGTCCTGTTTTGCTATCTACTAGTCGTAGGTCGACTTTTGCATAAGCTACTTGTTTTTTGGTCGATGATAGGAAGCCACTTTCACCTTCAGTTTTGCGGCCAAACTCCGTTAATGAACCAATGATTAAAGTGTCTACACCGACTATGTTTAACTCTTCACCGGTAAGCTTTGCTTCATCTTTCAATCGCTCAATGTCCGGTCTTTCAAAAACCATATATTGGCCTGACTCAGTCAGAGCTTTGGATAACATGTCCGTAACTTGTTTACCGAGGACATCTCCTTTTTCATCTCGCAGTAAACTTTTACCATAAATGGTCTCATTAGAAATTCGACCTAATGCGACTTTGCGTTTCAAGGTTGGTGACTGAGATGAGTTTTCAAGGGCCTGTTTTTGAGCCTGAAGTTGCTCAGCTTGTGAATGGCTACTTTCTGTAGACTTAATCTGAGGGCTCTGAGTAGCACAGCCACTGACAAAAGCAGCAAACATCGTAACTGCTGCAATTTTAGATTTCATTGTTCTTTCCTGTTTTATGTGATGCTCATGATATTCAAGGACACACTAATTCATAACTAAAGTATTTTCTGTGCCTCTGGTTGCAATAATATATCCGGTACTTCGTGCTGTAAAAGATAAAGAATCTTATTTGTTATGACCTTGCGTATTTTTTAATGCTATGTTTCAGTTTGTATGGTTGGTTGTGTGAATTGAAAATTAAAGTGCTTTATTTTCCAATTATGCAACTTGATGATCTTGTAAAGCACTTGTTTGTGCACCTTACTTTCTTCAACAAATACCGTTAAAACCTTACTCATTGCACCAGTCATATACTCTGCTGAGCTGGTTTTTTCTTGTACAAAAAATTAACAACTTAAATTTTTATACATTTTTATTGCATAAAATCTCCTTCTTGCTAGTATGAGCGTCAGATGACAATTAATGCAGTATGGCAGCATGAGTATTCAAGTTAAAAGTATCAATAAGTCTTACGGCGATACCCAAGTTCTACACGATGTCAGTTTTAATTGTGAAAGCGGTGAAACGCTGGTGTTACTCGGTCCAAGTGGTGCAGGGAAGAGCTCTCTACTACGTGTTCTTAACCTTCTTGAAGGAGCGGATAACGGCCAGTTAAACATCGCTGATGACGCATTCGACTTTTCAACTGAAATCAAAGAGAAGCAAGGTTTAGCGCTTCGTCGTAAAGTGGGCATGGTGTTCCAACAGTACAACCTATGGCCACACATGACAGTGATGGAGAACCTGATTGAGGCTCCGGTAAAAGTCTCTGGCATGGATAAAGAAGAAGCGAAGAAGCAGGCAATGCAAATTCTCGCGACGCTGCATTTGGCAGACAAAGCGGATGCATGGCCGATGCAACTTTCTGGCGGTCAGCAACAACGTGTGGCGATTGCCCGAGCCCTGATGATGAAACCAGAAGTCTTGCTTTTTGATGAGCCTACCGCGGCGCTTGACCCTGAAATCACGAACCAAGTGGTCAAAATCATTAATGATTTAAGCGAAACCGGAATTACACAAGTAGTTGTGACCCACGAGGTGGATTTCGCCAAGAAAATCGCTAGCCATGTTCTATACCTAGAACAAGGTCACATCGTAGAACACGGCACGCACGACGCATTTGTTAATCCGCAAACCACTCAGTTTGCCGATTACCTAAATCACTAAATTACGTTTTTTAAAGTTCAGTCTATTTAACAGATAAGCTCGGCTGTCATTGCGAGTGTCAGCCCACTAAGTACACACGGAGTATTGCAATGAAAAAGATTTTACTAGCTTCACTAATCGGCCTTTCTTCTGCAACCATGGCAGCGAACGCAGCAGCACAAGAAGAGATCAAATTCGCGATGGAAGCGACTTACGCACCGTTCGAATACATGGATGAAAACAACCAAATCCAAGGTTTTGACGTGGATCTGGCGAACGCACTATGTAAAGAAATGGAAGCACAATGTACCTTCCACAACCAATCTTTTGACAGCCTGATCCCTGCATTAAAATTCAAGCGTTACGATGCGGCTATCTCTGCAATGGATATTACTGACGCGCGTTTGGAGCAAGTGAACTTTTCTGCCCCTTACTACGACAACTCAGCAGCGTTTGTTTCTATCAAAGAAAAAGTGGCCGATCAAAAAGCACTAGAAGGTAAGCGTGTTGGTGTTCAAAACGGTTCAACACACCAAAGCTACCTGATCGAGCAAATGCCAGGTGTAACAGCGGTTCCTTACTCAAGCTACCAAGACGCATTCATCGATATGAAGAATGGCCGTATTGATTCTGTATTCGGTGACACAGCAGTTGTAGCGGAATGGTTCAAGAAAGAAAACAACCTAGCGTACGTGGGCGAGCACGTTACTAACCCTAAATACTTCGGTAACGGTTTCGGTATCGCAGTAAACAAAGGTAACGACGAGCTAGTGAACAAGCTGAACACGGCACTGAAAACAGTGAAAGCGAACGGCGAATACGACGTAATCTACAACAAGTACTTCGGTAAGTAATATGGCACTAACGGGTTACTCTTTATCGCTTGTTCAAGCTAGTTGGATGACTGTCCAGCTAGCATTCACAAGCCTTTTAGTCGGTTTGATTCTGGCAGTGGTATTCGCCAGTGGTGAAATGTCTCGCCGCGTTTTCGTTAAATGGCCAATGACGGCGTTTGTGACGATTGTGCGTGGCTTGCCAGAAATCCTTGTCGTGTTGTTCATCTATTTTGGTTCGACGCAGGTTCTGTTTTTAATCACCGGCGACTTTATTGAAGTTAGCCCGTTCTTGTCTGGCGTGGTGGCGTTGTCATTGATCTTCGCTTCCTACGCTTCTCAAACTCTACGTGGCGCATTAAAAGCCGTTGGAAGAGGGCAGAGAGAAGCAGCAAGTGCACTCGGCATCAGTCAAGCACACGCTTTCGTTCGCATTGTTTTACCACAAGCAATAAGACACGCACTACCAGGTTTAACTAACCAATGGTTGGTTCTGCTGAAAGACACCGCACTTGTATCACTGATTGGCGTAACGGATTTGTTGAAACAAGCGCAGCTAACATCTGCAGCGACCCATGAAGCATTTACATGGTACGCAACTGCTGCGGCGATTTACTTAGGCATTACTTTGATTACACAACGTGCCGTCAAACTGATTGATAAGAAATTCTCAATTCAAGGCATGAGCATGGGACAGGAGGCAACCGCATGAACGAACAACATGTTTGGCAAATGCTGGATGGCTTAGGCACTAGCCTTCAATTGACCGCCGCTTCCTTGGTTGTGGGCTGTCTTTTAGCTTTGATGATGACGCTGACTCTGATCCTACGTACTCCGGGTTTACATTGGGTAAGTCGTGGCATCATCACCTTGTTCACAGGTACACCTTTGTTGGTACAGATCTTCTTGGTGTACTACGGTCCAGGTCAGTTTGATGCAGTAAGAGAAAGTGTATTCTGGACATGGTTAAGCCAACCTTGGTTCTGTGCGATGTTAGCGCTAGCGCTCAATACCGCGGCATACAGTACTCAGTTGTTCAAAGGGGCTTTTAACGCGATTCCTTCTGGTCAGTGGCAAGCGTGTCGTGCTCTGGGTATGAACAAAGCCGCAACGCTGAAAGTGCTGCTGCCTTACGCTATTCGCCGTGCTGTTCCGGCTTACTCGAACGAAGTGATTTTGGTCTTCAAAGGCACGTCACTAGCAAGCACGATTACGATCATGGATCTGATGGGTTACGCGCAGCGCATTAACGCACAAACTTACGATACATTGACGGTATTTGGTATTGCAGGCGCATTTTATTTAACGGTAAATGGTGTGCTAACTCTCATTTTCCGTCAGGTAGAGAAGAAAGCATTGGCGTTCGAAGCCGCATAAATCTTCAATCAAACACTCATCATTTAGTTCCACAGTGCCTCTGCAAATGACTCTCTAGCAGGGGCATTTTTTATATTCGTCATGGCAAATCGCTCAAGTTCCACCAAACTTAACTCAAAACTTTTCGATTGGTGACATTATGGAACGACGACACTTTTTAGCGCTGTGGACATTGTTGTTCGCACCCTCTTTAAAAGCGAAAACACCAATGCGACCGACGCCAGCACAAACAGAAGGGCCATTTTATCCAGTAGTGAACATTCCTCTTCGTCAAAACTTGATTCTGCAATCAGAGGGCTTGGTCGGTGAACCTATCGTGTTGCAAGGCAAAGTCGTAGATACAACAGGAAACCCAGTTTCAGGCATCAAGGTAGAAATCTGGCAATGTGATGGGCAGGGGATTTACGAGCATCCTAAGCAGCCAAATAACGATAAGTTTGATGCTCACTTTGCAGGCTTTGGCGCAGTCGAAACTCAATCGGATGGTCGCTACTTATTCCAGACTTTGTATCCCGTGCCTTATGCCTCTCGTCCGCCGCACATTCACGTCAAGTTGTGGCGTGATAACCAAGAGCTGCTGACCACTCAGTTGTACTTAAAAGGCAATACTGGTGATGAATGGTGGGGCGGCAAAGCCCGTGATTCTCTACAGTTTGAAACTATACTATTCGACGGGCGATTAACGGGCGAATTTAACTTTGTGATTGGCTAGCTAATCCGGTTAAGCCATTAACTCAACCAATTGCGCTAAGCATTCTTTATCCAGTATTGGATGAGGCTCAACACCCGTTACCAGCACAATATCCACGGAAGGCAGCGATGGCATATCGTTTAAGATCTCGAGATCATCGCTAACGCTAATACTGCCCATAGCACCGATAGCCATACCTGAACGTACAATTGCTCGTTGTGCAGAGGCCGTATTGCAACACGCTAATAGTTGATAAGGAATACCACGTTTGGTTAATCCATCGACGGCCGCAGCATGGTATTTGCAGTCGGTTTGGAATAGGGCGAGAGGGAGAGGTTGGGCGCGCTCGATGTCAAAATCAGGATGAGCAATCCACACGCCTTTGTCGCTTGCTAGCCAGTAACCTTCTTCACTGTCCGGTGCTCTTGTCAAAATAGCGGCGTCTAGCTTTCCTTCATCGAGTTTTTCTCTCAAGGTGATGCTTGGCTCACTGAAGACTTGAATCGAACACGTGGGTTCAGATTGTTGTAATACACGAATGACTTTAGGCAGGATATTGTCGTTATAGTCTTCTGGGCAACCTAAGCGAAGAGGGCGCTTATTTTCATAGCGCTTCACCTGTTTCAGCGCTTTATTGTGTAAGCTGACTAGTTGCTCTGCATGAGAGCGTAGTGCCAATCCCGCTTCACTCAGTACGAGGTTACGACCCTCTTTCTCAAACAAGCTGACACTGAGTTCGTCTTCCAACTTACGCATTTGTGCACTAAACGCTGATTGGGTGCGATTGATCTGTTTGGCTGCACGAGTGAAACTTCCCGTTTCTACAAAGGCAAGAAAGCTACGCAACGCATCGATATCCATATCTAAAACTCATCCATCGTTTTTGTTGAAGTGTTCCATCAAAACTATCCGTTAGTCCCCTTAAATACAATCAGATATTGTGAATGGGTACTCAAAACACGAACCGCATGGGGGCGTCATGAAACTGTTTATTGCTAACCAAAACTACTCGAGCTGGTCACTGCGCGCATGGCTGATCTTTTCTCAATTCAAATTGGATGTGGAAGTCACCAAGCTCAAGTTATTCACGGAAGATTTTTACAAAACCTTGGAATGTATTACACCAACCGCGAAAGTACCTACATTGGTGGATGGTGACGCAACCGTGTGGGATTCATTAGCGATTTTGGAGTACGTTAACGAGCAGTACTTGCAAGGTAGAGCATGGCCAAGTAAGTCTGCAGAACGGGCTAAAGCACGCGCCATCGCTTCAGAAATGCATTCGGGTTTCTTTGATTTAAGAAACGAACTCCCAATGAATATCTGCGCGCGCAGAAAAGTCGATTTAACTGAAGGTGCGCGTAAGGATATTGCGCGTATTGATGCTATTTGGACAGAACAAGCAAAGCAGTATCCGAACGGGTGGCTATTTGGAGAATGGTCTATCGCCGATGCCATGTATGCACCTGTGGCATTGCGCTTCCAAACTTATGGCATCGAGTTATCGGAAGGTGCCAAAGCTTACCAACAAAAGGTGCTAGCAAGTGAATCTTTACAGCAATGGTTGGAAGAGGCGAACCAAGAAACGGATATCGTAGAAGAAGATGAAGCAGGGGTAGAAGTTTAACGGTACTAGAGCCTCACTTGATGGGAGGCTCTATTCAAAAATACCTTATTTACTTTTCATACATTGAAGTACTTCTGTTCGCTCGAAATGATTTTCTTCTGCGTAGGTTCCCATTAAACACCCTGTATAAAAGAGAAACGCATTTTTCAGAGCGTCTTTACTGTCAAATTTGTCCTTTTGTTTTTTGATTTCTCGTGCCATTAATGACTGGCAGCTCTTGGTGTAAGGCTCAAGAGCTTGTTCACATTTACGAGTACTATCGAACCCAAAACAGCGCTGAAAGGCGGTTTCTTTACAAACATAACTAGAACCTTTGCTGAGTAAGTTTTGCATGACCAGAGCTTCCTTGATTGAAGTGAGTTCTTTCGGATCATCCATATTGACTAGCTGGAAGGCTTTTTTTTGCCACGACGCTATCGCGGTAAAGTATCTCGAGTTGCCAACGGCCAGACACCAGCTCGCTTTTATCGCCGAAATACCACATCGCGAGGTTACGATCATGCTTAAACATGGTGTCAGGCCAAGTAGATTCGGTGAATCCTTTGCCTGTTTTAGGAACGACAATCTTTGGATGTGTCATCCGGACGGTGATTGGGAATTTGTTGGTTTTTGCAAGGCTAGGCTCTACTTCACCCTGCGCATTCTTGGGCAACGTAGCCGAGTATCGAAAGCCAATGTATTGGCCGAGTTTTGGCATCACCATTTGTGTTGGAGTCACGGTGTACTCTTTTCCCTCTTGCGTTATTACACCACCTTCAATAATGCTGACACGAGGAGATAGTAGGTTTGAGATGTTTTTCTCTTCGCTTGCTTGAGAGGTCGTCGTTAGAGCAGCGGCATAAGGTGAACCCTCGACTGAAAACAGAACAAACTCATGACCTTTAGCCAATGTAATATCATAAAGTGGGTTGTTGAATGCTATGAACTTCTTCAAGGCCAGTTGTTGAGTCAGATCCAGTTTGGTCAATTTATTATTGTTTAGCTCGAGTGATGTTAAGTTTGGGTTTTTACCCAATTGGAATTCGGCTAACTGGTTGTAGTCTGCTTTAACTTCTTGCAACTGTGTCTGTTGGCTTAAGTCCAAACTGGTGAGCTTATTATTACGCACGTTAAGGTGCTTAAGATTCGCGTTTTTCGATAAATCAATCTCTTGCAATTGGTTTGATTGAAGAGATACGTGCGAAAGCTTTGGGTTATGGTTTAAGTCGATCGTAGTTAGGCTGCCACTTCCAAGAAAGAGCGTCTTTAGTTCGGAGTTTTGGCTAACGTTAAGTTCTGTCAGTTTATGGGCACTGAATCCAAGGTCACGCAACCGTGATAGATGGCGTATGTCTATTTTTGCAATAGGCATTTTGTAGGCGTAGAGACTTTTCAGCTTCAAGTTCTTATTGATGTTGAGCTGCGTCAGGTTGTTTTCTGAAATAGTCAGAGTTTCAAGCTCTGGGTTATGAGAGAGGTCGATATCTGTCAATTGGTTGTTCGCCAAGATCAGGCGTTTGAGCTTTGGATTATTTGTAGTATCGACGCTTTTAATGTTGTTATTTAGGAGAATCAAGTCTTCTAGTACAGGGAAATATTTAATTTCTTCCACAGAGCTAATGTTATTGTTGGAGCAGTCGAGTTCGGTCAAAATATTTGGTGAAGACGCTTCGTAGCCAGAAAAGCAATCAGCAAAGTTTGGGTCGACAAACTGAATGTCACCAATGGTTTCTGGAGTGGAACCATACGCAAAACCGGATAACGCCAATCCACTTGTGCCATCACCATTTTACCGGATAACCAGATTAGGTTTACCACTGACGCCTTCATATATTAATCCTTTTCGAAGTATTTTCTTTTTAGTTTTAGGCGCTCAATTGCCTTGCCGTTAGTGAATACTGTTTCGACAATGAATAGAGCAACAATGAATAGTTCTGCAGCAGTTTACGCAATCTCTCAAAATAAAACTGTAGGTAAACTACCGGAACTACTAGCTTTTTCATCTAAATTTTTCGAATGGTGATGAAGGTAACGTCGGTGGGAGGGGGCATTTCGAAAGCAAATAAAGTAGCGATGAATTGTGCAATAGGTGACAGGCAATATCTGTTTTTTGTAAAATTATCTGACCGTGATGAAAGTCGGTTATGTGACTCTTAGAGATGAGTCATAAAGACTTGAGACATAAAAATACGGAGTACAGATAACGGCGATAATATCCGTACCTCGTAGGCTTGTTGAGTCGCTGAGTACTCGTCTAGTTACCCAATTCACTTTTACCTTTTCTTCGTAAGTTAGCACTTAAATTACTCGTTATATTCCAGTTCAGAAAAGGCTTAACGCCTAACTAAACGTTAAGGCGTCGCACTTCATCTCCTGCCGTTTTTACCATTCAAATCAAACCACTTGGCCTGTAATTAATGCGCTTCAATCATAGCTAAAATGCAAAGTATTCATTTTACTCATACGGTCAAATCAATAATATTTTTGTGGTTATCGAATGAGGGCGTTGGTTTTCATATCAAAAACACTTGTGGTGCGCAGACCGAACTGGAGGTGCCTTTGATATGAGAATTAATCTGTTAAAGGAAACTATTTATGGCTCAGTTAATCGATGAAATTGTATTTCAATCAGGGGTCAAACTGCATAATCGTATCGTGATGGCACCGATGACGATTCAGTCTGCATTCTTTGATGGCGGCGTAACGCAAGAGATGATCAACTACTACGCGGCACGTTCTGGTGATGCGGGGGCAATCATTGTCGAGAGTGCGTTTGTAGAAAATTATGGTCGTGCTTTCCCGGGTGCTCTTGGTATTGATACCGACAGCAAAATCGCAGGCTTAACTAAGCTTGCCGATGCGATTAAAGCAAAAGGCTCTAAAGCCATTTTGCAGATCTACCATGCCGGTCGTATGGCAAACCCTGAGTTCAATGGCGGACACCAACCGATTTCTGCAAGTCCTGTCGCTGCCCTACGTGACAACGCTGAAACACCACTTGAGATGACCAAAGAACAAATCGAAGAGATGATCGAGCGCTTTGGTGATGCAGTAAACCGTGCAATTCTTGCTGGCTTCGATGGCGTTGAAATTCACGGCGCAAACACATACCTAATTCAGCAATTCTTCTCGCCACACTCAAACCGTCGTCACGACAAATGGGGTGGTAACATTGAAAGGCGTACCTCCTTCCCACTAGCTGTACTTGCAAAAACCAAGCAAGTAGCTGAGCAACATAACAAATCTGATTTCATCATCGGTTACCGTTTCTCCCCAGAGGAAATCGAACAGCCGGGCATCCGTTTTGATGACACCATGTTCCTACTAGACAAGCTTGCAACTCACGGTTTGGATTACTTCCACTTCTCAATGGGTAGCTGGTTACGTAACTCAATCGTTACGCCTGAGGATCAAGAGCCACTTATCGACAAATACCGTAAACTTCAATCTGAAAGTGTCGCAAAAGTACCAGTGATTGGTGTTGGTGGTATTGCTCAGCGCAAAGATGCAGAAAATGCACTAAGGCAAGGTTACGACATGGTCAGTGTCGGTAAAGGTTATTTGGTTGAACCTACTTGGGCAAACAAAGCGCTTAACGATGAGACCTGTGCTGAGTTCGCGGACATCGCACAACAAGAAGCGCTGCAAATTCCAACGCCCCTTTGGGAAATCATGGACTACATGATTGTGGACAGCGCAGCAGAGGCATTGAAGCACCAACGCATCAAAGAGCTGCAGAATGTTCCAATCAAATTTAACTCAGGCGAGTACACGGCGTATGGTCGCGGTCACAATGGTGACTTGCCGGTTACCGTTACTTTCTCTGAAGATAAAATCCTCGACATTGTGGTGGACTCTTCTAAGGAATCAGACGGTATCGCAAACCCAGCGTTTGAACGTATTCCTCAACAAATCCTTGATGGTCAAACACTGAACATCGACGTGATATCCGGTGCGACAGTCAGCAGCCAAGCAGTACTGGACGGGGTGTCGAACGCCGTTGATCTGGCGGGTGGTAACTCAGAAGCACTACGATTCAAAGCTAAAGAAGCCGTGTCATGGTCATCGAAAACCATCGAAGAAACAGTGGATATCGTGGTTGTTGGCGGCGGCGGTGCTGGCTTGAGTGCAACCTTAACAGCACTAGATAAAGGCAAGTCGGTTATTTTGCTTGAGAAGTTCCCTGCAATCGGTGGTAACACGGTGCGTACTGGCGGTTGGGTGAACGCGGCAGAACCAAAATGGCAAGGTGATTTCCAAGCACTTCCTGGAGAAAAAGAAACCTTGATGCAGCTAGCGAAAACGGAGGAATCCGAGTTTGCGGGTGAGTACCTTGAAGACTTCAAAGTACTTAAAGCACAGCTAGACGGTTACTTTACAGATCTTGAGAACGGTAAGCAGTACTTGTTCGATTCTGTCGAATTACACCGCATTCAAACCTACCTTGGCGGTAAACGTACTGACCTGAATGGTGAATCAATTTATGGTCAATACGATTTGGTTGAGACCCTAACATCTCGCTCTATGGAATCTATTGATTGGTTGAGTGAAAAGGGCATTGATTTTGACCGTAGCGTTGTTGAGATTCCAGTTGGTGCCTTGTGGCGTCGTGCACACAAACCTAAACGTCAAAAAGGCGTAGAGTTTGTCGACAAACTATCAAAACGCATCCAAGAGCAAAACGGTCGCATCATTACGGATACACGTGCAACGGATTTGATGCTTGATAACGGTAAAGTGGTGGGCATCAAAGCGGTTCAAGCGGACGGTACAGAGCTTATCCTCCACGTTAATTATGGTGTGGTGTTGGCCTCTGGTGGTTTCGGCGCAAACACTCAGATGATTAAAAAGTACAACACATACTGGAAAGAAATCGCGGACGACATCAAGACCACAAACTCACCAGCACTGGTTGGTGACGGCATTGAAATTGGTGAGAAAGCGGGCGCAGAATTAGTTGGTATGGGCTTTGTGCAATTAATGCCTATTGGTGACCCTAAATCAGGTGCGCTGTTAACCGGCCTGATTGTGCCACCAGAGAACTTTGTGTTCGTGAACAAGCAAGGTAATCGCTTCGTTGATGAGTGTGGTAGCCGTGATGTGCTTTCTGATGCGTTCTTCGATAACGGTGGTCTGATTTACATGATTGCGGACGAGAACATTCGTCAAACCGCAGCGAATACGTCAGATGAAACCATCGAGCGTGAAATCAAAGAAGGCATCATTATTCAAGCTGATACGTTAGAAGAGTTGGCTGAGAAGATTGGCGTTCCGACGCAAGAGCTAACTAACACCATCGCACAATACAACGCTTGTGTGGATGCAGGACATGATCCTGAGTTCCATAAGAGTGCGTTCGGTTTGAAAGTGGAAAAAGCACCGTTTTACGCGACGCCACGTAAGCCTTCGGTTCACCATACAATGGGTGGCTTGAAGATTGATACTAAGGCGCGAGTGATTGGTAAAGACGGCGAAGTTATTCAAGGTCTGTACGCAGCAGGCGAAGTGGTGGGTGGTATCCACGCGGGTAACCGTCTTGGTGGCAACGCGCTGATCGATATCTTCACTTATGGTCGTATCGCTGGTGAGAGTGCGTCTGATCTTATTTAGGTACTCATTCAAGAGCAAAACAGAGCAGGATAAGTAATAATTCAGAGGGGGGCTATGCTTCCCTCTTTTTCCGTATTTAGCGTTTGGAGAAATCGATGAGCACGAATAAATACAGCGCCAGATTTCAGATGATGGGCACCTTTATCGATGTGGTGGTGTATCACTCGAAGGGTGAGCAACTTATAAGAGAAGCTTACGCGCAACTCGCCGATTACGCAGAGCGATTTACGGTCAATCAACCCGACTCTGAATTGATGCGTGTCAATCAAAATGCGGGCATAGCACCTTTGGTGGTAGCAAATGACCTATTTAACCTGATTAAGCTTGCTAAACAGCACAGCGAAGACACAAGAAATCCTTTTAACGTTGCAGTTGGTCCGCTTGTAAAAGCTTGGAGAATTGGTTTTATGGATGCCAAAGTGCCGTCTCATGATGTGATTACCGACAAGTTATCGTTGGTCGATCCTACCAAGATCATTCTGAGCGAAGATGACCACTCGGTGTTCTTAAGTCAAAAGGGGATGGAGATAGACTTGGGAGCGATAGCTAAAGGTTACTTCGCTGATCAGGTAAAGAACAAACTGGTTGAGGCTGGCGTGCAAAGTGGTTTTATCAGTTTAGGTGGAAACGTACTGACCATCGGTCATTCGCCAGATAACAGCAACAAAGCATGGAATGTGGGCATTCAGAACCCATTATCACAGCGCGGTGATGTCGTTCGCATCGTACCTTTACAGGGCATGTCGATGGTGACATCGGGTATCAATGAGCGATTTTTTGAATCAAATGGGCAGCGTTATCATCACTTGTTGGATGCCAAAACGGGGATACCAATTTCAACCGATATCGCTAGTTTGACGATTATCTCTCGGCTGTCTGTCGATGGTGAAATTTGGAGTACCGCAGGCTTTTTACCAAGCGTAGAAGAAGCGATGTCGTACCTAAATCAGCAACATTGCATCGAGGCTGTGGTTGTTTCAAAACAAGGAGAAGTGCACGTCACACGGGGGCTGATGGATTATAATGGCTGTATTTTATTGCGAGAAGAGCCTGCACTTACAGAGTAAGATGAGGCAGAAATTCAATCTTGCCTCATATCATCAAGTTATCGCGCTAGCGTTAATCATCCTCACCGCATTTAGCGCACTCTCCTTACGTGCGTTCGCCTTCGCTGATCACAAGATAGCTACCCACACATTGGTCACATAGCGCCAGCTTTGGGTAGGCAATTTTCTCTTTCTTTCACGTCGTGTCGCCTTCAGTTACGTAGTATTTTCGAATTGTCATGATTCATCAGCTGGAACAAGGGCAGCATTATATCCGGAATTGATGAGGAATGGCGATAATATCGCATTATGCTACCGACTCTATCTCACTCGAATATTCGTTGTTCAGCCAAGCTGTATCCGGACGGTTGGTTATTTGGAGAATGGTCTATCGCCGATGCTATGCATACAGCTTTGGCATTGCGCTTCTAAACTTATGGCATCGAGTTATCGGAAGGTGCTAAAGCATACCAACAGAAGGTACTAGCAAGTGAATCTTTATACCCAAGTAACCTCGAGATGCTAGGTTCAGCGAGAATGACTTGGTTTGTAGACGCGGCGGCGATTTAAAGATCTAGTGGGTCTAAATCAAGCATCGGCAACAAAGTATACAAGCCAAGACAGCTCGCCCTTCGGGAGCGTGTCATTGCCCCGATCTCTGCGTCAAACAACTTGGAAAGAGCCGAGCCAAGAAACGGATATCGTAGAAGAAGGTGAAGCAGGGGTAGAGGTCTTACTAAACGTAAGCGAAGAATAGAGCCTCATGTGATATGAGGCTCTATTCATGTATTAAACCACTTCGGTTTGCTCGAAATGATTTCTCTGCATCGCTTGCCACTAATGAATGCTGCTTTATTACTCTCAGGCTGTGTCATCGTATTAGTGGATTTTAGTAGCGTACTCTCTTAGCCTCTTTTATTCCTCTCTGTCACGGGAAGATTTGACAGTACGCTTATCGTTTTCTGAAGGTAAGTTAACGTCCTAATTATAGTCCTGCGCTTAAACTTTGTGTTCGATGAGTTCAAGAGCTACTTATACAAAAATACAGCATAATGTTACAACTTCTCAAAATTGAGAATACGATGCGCAAAAAGAAAGCTAGTCTCACATGGTATGTAGAGGTCACGTTATATACTGATATCCATACATTAAATCGCTCCAATAAGTTTGTTGAGTGCTATCACTTCTGAGAAGGCAGGCTACAAACTAAACATATATCCCATTAACTAGGCCTTTCATGTTTGCAAACAGTAAGAAAAATTCAACGAATCTAGTTTTGCTCTCTTTTCTTCCGAGCCTTTTCGCGCTGGCGTTTTTGTATTTCAGCTTTGGTCAGTCACTTGATGAGTTATCTCAGTTAAAAGCGTCGAGTGTGGTCCAAGAGGTCGATGAGATTCTGGAGTATGGTGAAGAGGCTAACAACCAATCCTTGATGCTTTTGGAGAATCCCGATAGCTGTGAGGCTCACAGTGTGGCTTTGCGCCATTTGGTCGCGACAGTGCCGTATGTACGAAGTGCCAACCTAGCCAAAGATAATGTGATTTACTGTACCTCGATCTGGGGAGACAGCCATTACCAGTACGACCTAGCAGATTACAGCTCTGGGCGTTTACGTTTAATGCATGGCAGTAAAGTCGATGCCAAACATCCTCTTATTGTGGTTCGATCTGAGTCGGGTGAGAATACCGCATTTAGTGGGATAGATAGCCTGTACTTGAGGCAGTTGTTAGAGCCTCACGACAAGTTGCACTCATACTTGGCTGTAGGTGAACAGTGGCTCGATAGCAAAGACCTTGTGCTTAAAGTTAACCCAGCGGACAGGCTGGTCGCTTGGCATAAAGTGTCATCAGCTAACTTTCCTTACAGTGTGTATTCGGGGTTTGATTACCCTAGTATGATTTCTGCATTTTGGGAGCAAGATAATCAATATATTGTTGCTATCTTAATCATTCAGACGCTCTTTGCGCTTTACCTTCTGTGGCTATCAAGACGTCCATCAAACTTATACCTAGAGATAGAGAGGGCGATGGAAAACAAAGAGTTTGTCCCTTACGCACAGCCTATTTTGAACAGTGCAAACAGAGAGATTCAGGGAATTGAAATCCTTTTGCGTTGGCAGCACCCAGTCCAAGGGACGGTAAGACCGGATCTTTTCATCCCTAAAGCTGAACGTTCAGGGTTGATCCTTCCGATCACACATCAATTGATGATACATACTGCGAAAGAAATTCGCCTATGGAAAGACAAACTACCAAAACCTTTTCATGTCGGTGTGAATATATCACCGCAACATTGCTCAAAAGGGACGCTTGTTAGCGCTTGCCAAGAATTCATCGATATTGTTGATTCTAAAGACGTTACCTTGGTCTTAGAACTCACGGAGAGAGAGGCGTTAAATTACTGCGATTTAACCGATGAAATATTCACTCAGATAAAAGACATGGGCTGTAAAATCGCAATCGATGATTTCGGTACAGGGCATTCTTCTTTGGTCAACTTACGTAAAGTCGATTTAGATTATCTTAAGATTGATCAAACGTTTGTACGAGATATTGGCGTTGATACGATAACCGGTCACTTATTACAGAATATGATTACTTTGTCTCATGACTTGTCGCTGGATGTGGTCGCTGAAGGGGTAGAAACGGAATTTCAAGCGGAGTACTTGAAGGAGAGAGGCGTAAGCTATCTACAAGGGTTCTTGTTTGCTAAGCCTATGCCGCTTAAAGAATTTTTGAGTAACGAGTTTGATACTTAGACTGACCGACTCATTAAGCTAGCGCAACAGCTTAACCATTGCGCTAGTCATTCATTGGTTACATGTTCTGATAACTCGGTCCGCCGCCACCCTCTGGTGCTTTCCAGGTGATGTTCTGCGAAGGGTCTTTGATGTCACAGGTTTTGCAATGCACACAGTTTGCGGCGTTGATTTGGAGTAACTTCTTGCCTTCTACTTCTACCACTTCATACACGCCAGCAGGGCAGTAACGCTGACTCGGCTCATCAAACTTCTTCAAATGCACTTGAATCGGAATATGAGGATAGGCGAGTTGCAAATGGCATGGCTGGTTTTCTTCGTGCTGTGTTCCGGACAAAAACACCGATGAGGGCTTGTCGAAACTGATGATGCCATCAGGTTTCACGTATTCAATGGGTTGGCATGCGTCAATCGGTTTTAATTGTTCATGATCGAGCGAAGTATCGGTAATTGTCCATGGTATTGGTTTCTTGACTAGTGGTTGCCAGATATTGTGTTCAAAGGTGGAAAGTGTACCGCCGAGTAGGCTGCCGAACTTATGAATGTTCGCACCAAAGTTACGCGTCTCGCTGAGTTCTTCATACAACCATGAGCTTTCAAATCGGCTTTGGTAATCCGGTTCTGGATTTGTTTGTGTGAATGCTTCGATTATGGCTTCTGCCGCTAGCAAGCCAGATTTCATCGCAGTGTGACTGCCTTTGATTTTGGCGACGTTCAAGGTGCCTGCATCGCAACCAATTAATAGACCTCCGGGGAATTGTTGTTTCGGCAGAGAAGAAAGCCCACCCTTGGCAATAGCCCTTGCTCCGTAAGCGATGCGTTGAGCGCCTTTTAAGTGTTTTTCGATTGCAGGGTGGTGCTTAAAGCGTTGAAACTCGTCAAATGGACTCAAGTAAGGGTTGCTGTAGTTTAAGTCGACAATAAGCCCAACGGCGATTTGATTGTTTTCCATGTGATAAAGAAAACCGCCACCAGTGGTGTTGGATTCACTCAGTGGATACCCTGCAGAATGGATCACACTGCCAGATTGATCTTTGGCGCCAGCAGGTAACTCCCAGATCTCTTTTAGCCCGAGCGCATAATGTTGCGGTTGTTTATCATCGTCTAAACCAAATCGTTGGATGAGCTCTTTACCAAGGTGGCCTCGGCACCCCTCGGCGAATACAGTGTATTTGGCTTTTAACTCGATACCCGCTTCAAAGTTGGGTTTGGCTTCCCCTTGCTTATCCAAGCCCATGTCACTGGTATTTACTCCAGTTACTGCACCTGATTCGTCGTAGTTTATGGTGGAAGCCGCGAAGCCGGGATAGACCTCGACACCGAGCGATTCCGCTTGCTCTGCTAACCAACGACACAAGTTTGCCAAGCTGATAACGTAGTTGTTTTCATCGTTAAGCATTGGGTTTGGCGTCAGAAAGTGAGGCACGCGGACGTGGTTGAGCTCTGTCGTTAAGTATAAGAAGGCGTCGTTTTTTACGAATACCGAGAGAGGCGCGCCCATGCTCTGCCAGTCTGGAAAGAGTTCATCCAACGCATGAGTCTCAAATACCGCGCCAGATAAAATGTGGGCGCCAACTTCTGAACCTTTTTCAACCACACAAATAGAAAGCGGCTCATCCTCTCGCTCTTGATTGAGTTGCGCTAATCGACAGGCGGCACTCAACCCAGCAGGTCCTGCGCCAACAATTACAACATCAAATTCCATGCATTCTCGTTCCATCATCTTGCTTCCTTTGTGTGAAACCTTTCTTCGTGTTTCAGGTGCTTCTTTTAATAAGCAGTGCTCGTATAAAGAACTATAGTCCAGTTGACGTAAACGTAAACTAAACTAAGCTCAAATGGTAACGTCAAAGGGCGTGATAAGATTTTTCAGTGACAATGTCACTAAATGGTTTTTGCAAGCAACACGATGAAAATGCTTAGCTTTAATGAAAATCTTGGTCACGTATGACCCAATTGCTAGGACGCGTATCGCTATTGCGATCTGCTAGGAGGGAATGTGAAAGTACTGGTTGCGATTAAACGTGTAGTTGATCCTTACGTGAAAGTTAGGGTGAAATCGGATGGTTCCGGCGTGGAAACCAACAACGTAAAAATGACGATGAATCCGTTCTGTGAAATTGCGGTGGAAGAGGCTGTACGCCTAAAAGAATCCGGCGTTGCGGAAGAGGTGCTAGTGGTCTCGATTGGAGATACTAGCTGTCAGGAGCAATTACGTTCAGCACTGGCGCTGGGTGCAGACCGTGCGATCCATATCGATGTTGAGCTGCCGCCAGAGCCTCTTGTGGTAGCGAAGTTGCTCAAAGTCGTTATGGAGCAAGAACAGGCTCAACTGGTGCTTTTGGGTAAGCAGTCAATCGATACAGATAACAACCAAGTTGCGCAAATGTTGGCTGCATTGACGAATCGTCCTCAAGGAACATTTGCATCGGAAGTGAAAGTCGAAGGGGAAACGGCTTTTGTTACGAGAGAAATTGATGGCGGTTTAGAGACGCTCAAGCTGGATTTGCCTGCCATTATCAGCACAGATTTGCGTCTAAATGAGCCGCGTTATGCCTCTCTACCGAACATCATGAAAGCGAAGAAGAAGCCTTTGTCTGTGATGACACCAGACTTCTTTGATGTGAGTGTTGAACGCTCCCAACAGGTACTTGAAGTCATGACACCGCCTGCACGAAAAGCGGGCGAAATGGTAGGCAGTGTGAGCGAGTTAGTCGACAAGCTCAAAAACGAAGCGAAAGTGATTTAGGAGGCATAATCATGGAAAACAAACCGTTAGCAACCTTGGTCATTGTGGAACACGATAACCAATCACTTTCAGTGGATACATTACGCGCATTGAGTGCGGCTTCTGATATTCAACAAGACGGTACACCTTTGCCTGTAACGGCGTTGCTCATCGGCCATCATTGCGGTTCAGTATTGGGCGAGTTGAAGTGTGTACAAGGTATTTCGCAGATCATCGTGAGTGATGCTGCCGAATATCAGCATCCGTTGGCAGAAAACCTGTCGACATTAATTGCCGACGTTGGTAAGGATTTTTCTCATATCCTAGCTCCAGCGAGTACGTTTGGTAAAAACCTAATGCCTCGTGTCGCTGCATTGCTGGATGTTGGGCAGCTGTCGGATGTGATTGCGATTGAATCGCCTGATACGGTTGTTCGTCCAATCTATGCCGGTAATGCGTTAGCCAGAGTTCGCTCGGACGATGCTACCAAAGTGATGACGATTCGAAGCTCTGCGTTTGACGCAATTGCTGTGTCTGATTCTCCAGTAGTTGAGAATGTCGCCACGTTAGAAACGGTAATTAAGGCAGAACACTGTGAGTTTGTTTCACAGCAGAAAGCGGAAAGTGAAAGACCAGAGCTACCGGCGGCGAACGTCGTTGTGTCCGGCGGTCGTGGGTTGGGCAGCAAAGAGAGCTTTGCGCTGGTGGAACAACTTGCTGACAAGCTTGGTGGCGCTATTGGTGCGTCTCGCGCTGCGGTAGATGCGGGTTTTGTGTCTAACGATTTGCAAGTTGGGCAGACAGGTAAGATTGTCGCGCCTCAGCTGTACATTGCTGTGGGTATTTCCGGTGCAATTCAACATTTAGCAGGGATGAAAGATTCCAAGGTGATTGTGGCGATCAACAGTGATCCAGAAGCCCCAATCTTCCAAGTTGCAGACTATGGTTTAGTTGGCGACCTGTTTGAGATTATGCCGGAGTTGCTGGAGAAGGTGTAAGTTCGATATTTTTCGGGCGTCATTTTGAGTTGCGAGGAACGTAT
>NZ_JAHGAH010000030.1:0-21306 GCF_030248475.1 Vibrio sp. D173a | reverse complement strand
AATGACAACGCTCTGAATCCTGCATCATGAAGTCACTTGGGTATATTCCTATCTATTTGAAACTTATCGTTTGTAAAGCGTAAACAAAAAAAGCGGAGCCAATGGCTCCGCTTCCTAAATGTTTAAACAGTGATTTCGCGCTACTTGTTTGAATCTGCAAACTTCTCTAAACCAAGCACCAGCGCGATAGCAGCTAGCATCATGATAACGGCTAACACCAGTTGTGATGGTTGAGACGTGATGTGCTCAAACTCAAACGGTGACAGGTTTTGCTCTAGCAATGGTACTTGTTCACCTTTCGAGTTTGTACGCCATGTTAGCGTCTCTTTCCAAGGCCAGATCTTTGGTAGCGTACCGATCATCAAGCCTGTAAGGAACATCAGAGTGACATCGCGGAACTTGCGGAGTAACCAAGATAACAGATGAGAGAAAGACAACAGACCGACCACACAGCCAACAAGGAACAGCGCAAGGATATCAATTTGGAAACCTTTCACTGCGCCTAAAACAGGTGCGTACATGCCAATCAACAGCAGAATAAAGCTACCTGAGATGCCCGGTAGAATCATCGCACAGATTGCGATGGCACCAGCAAGAATGGTGTTGATAGCCGTTGGTTCCATATGAAGTGGTTTTAGCACCGTGATGCTGTAAGCAAAGCCAACACCAATTAATAGTGCGACAAAGCGAATCGCATCGCGCTTTTCTACTTGGCGAATGATGTGGTAAACCGACACCAAAATCAGACCAAAGAAGAATGACCAAATTGGAATTGGATGGGTCTCTAGTAACCAACTGATCAGTTTGGCCAGAGTTGCGATGCTGGTGAAGATACCTGCAAACAATGAAATCAGGAAGAAGCCGTTAATGTGGCTAAATGCGGCTTTGAAGCCATCTTTTTTCCAAATCGAGAAAAGTGATGGGTTAATACGTCGAATGCTTTCTAGCAGCGTATCGTAAATGCCGGTAATGAATGCAATGGTGCCGCCTGATACGCCAGGGACAACATCAGCTGCACCCATAGCCATTCCTTTAAAGTAGGTGATTAGATAGTTCATTTCTCAAGTACTAAGTCATGTTGATGGCAGTGAGTATACAAACATTGATGTCAAAAAAGTATGAAATAGTGCTGCTGAAGATATCGAAATGATTGCTTATCAGAACATCTCGGGTGAAGTTGCGAGTTTCAACAAACCAAAACAGGCAGATAAGCGAGATTGGGCGACAAAGACGTTGAAATATAAAAATCGACAAATGGTATAAATTACCTAGGGCAAACGATAATTCTGGTGAATTTGGTTAATTGATGATTTATTTATCACTTATGTGGCCAGTTTGCGTCTTGCAATTGCGCTTTGCATTTTGGTTTTGCATAATGCAAAGGTTGAGGGTGTAACAAGATTTGATATGAGATCTTGTGCCCAAAAATAGTACTTTTCAAATTGGCATGATTAATGCACAATTCTTTTCGACCCTTCTTAAGCCGAGGGTCACCTAGCCAACTGACGTTGTTAGTGAATACACATTGTTCACAAAATACATAAGCCAATCGTCCTAATTGCGGTTGGCTATTTTTTTGTTTGTAATATACCCAAGTGACTTCAAGATGCAGGATTCAGAGCGTTGTCATTGATTCGGGGGCAAGGAAAACAACGCCGTGTAATAGCTAGCTCTTTCCAAGTTGTTTGACGCAGCAATCGAGTCAATAACACGCTCCCAAAGGGCGAGTTGTCTTGGCTTGTATACTTTGTTGCCGATTCTTGATTTAGACCCACTAAACCTTTAAATCGCCGCCGCGTCTACAAACCAAGTCATTCTCGCTGAACCTAGCATCTCGAGGTTACTTGGGTATATATGTACAACGTTTCCTACGTGCTTTGCAATTTGCACTTTTCAAAGATTAATTAGTAATAAAAAAGGGCTGACGCATAACGCCAACCCTTGTGTTCACCACTTATATTTACTCAATCCAATCAGTAACCCATTAGCTGCAATAAGTTTTCCGCTGTCACGATCGCTTCCTTACGGTTGGCAATGTTGAGCTTCTGGTACAAGTTACGAATGTGAGTCTTAATCGTTGTGCCTGCCACATCCAGCTCTTGTGCGATTTGCTCGTTGCTAAAGCCAGAGTAAATCAGGCCAAGTACTTGCCACTCGCGTTGAGTCAGTGGGCTAGTACGAACCAATTCCGGTACATTCGGGTGATTGACTAGCTTCTCGATAAAGTCTTCATCGAAGTGAATAGAACGGCTGCGTTGGTTAGATGAAATGTCTTTCATCAACTGTTGCGCACGATGGCGTTCTAGATCGCCCAACTCATGACGTAAGCTCAGCTTCTCTAGCAGACCACCAATGGTTGCACCGTCAGTTAAGAAGTTACCTACCATGCCTGTCTGATTTGTCATCACTAGTGCTTCTTTCAGCAGTGTTTTGGCTTGCTCTTCGTCTTTCTGGCGTGCTGCCAAGATGGCTTCGACAACCAAGTTACGGTTTGTATCCGTCACCAAATTCGTACGGCGAGCTTCGCTTTGTAAAAAGTCCAGTGCTTCGCGCGCTTCATCATACTGACCAAGGTTGATATGAGCACGAGCAATATTACGCCATTGCAACTGTTGGAAGTGGTTACATGCCGATTCAGGACGGACGGCGGTGTTCAACCATTCTTGAATCGCTTCTGTATTGCCGCGCGCTTGCCAGAATAAGATCAGAGAAAGTGAGGCATTGGCTGTCCAGTCAACGTGGTAAGTGGATTGCTTCATCAGATGTCGGATATGTTCGATGAATTTGCCCGCTTTATCCAACTCACCACGGCCAATGGCAATGCGAGCCAACATTGAGTAGCTGTGTAAGTGCTTACTTGGTGAGTGGTTTTCTAGGATTTGCAGGCCTTTGTACGCACATTCTTCCGCTTCATCCAAACGGTTCCAGCACCACAATACCTGCGCACGAATACGTAACAAGAACTCATGAAGAGGAACGTGTTGAAGTTGCTGATCTTCAATCAGACGGAAGCCTGAATCTTGAAGTTCAAACGCTGCTTGAACGTAGCCTTGGGCGATCATGATTTCGCTTTGCTGCAAGATTGCCCACAACGCTTGGTGGTAAACCTGATACTGGCGCGCCAGTTTTTCGGTTTGCTGCATCATTGGCAATGCGCGATCCAGTTTGCCTAATACGTGGTTAACTTCGCCGACGACCGACGTAGCCACAATACGGCTGCGGTATACGGTTGGGTCAAGCTGACTTAAGGCAAGCTCGGCAAGTTCTAATGCGTGCTCTGGTTGGTTGCTATTGATCGCGACTTGAGCGAGTAGGGCATTTGCTTGGCCTTGATAGCCAGAATCGATCTCAATATTACGCTTTTTGTGCTCTTCTTTTGCTTCCGCTAGCAGTTTGCCTACTTGGTTATAGCGGTGTTGGCTCTGCGCTAGCCAAGCTCGCAACATCGATAATTTCGGATGGCTGAACAGCAGATCTTTATCAAGTTGGTTGATGGCAGACTCTAGGGTTGTCAACTCGCCTTGGTTGAACATCTTCCAGCCGAACTCATTCAAAATTTCTACGATCAGGTCGGTGTCGTTGGTCTTTTGGGCGTGATGAATCGCTTGATGAGGGGCTTTTTGCTTAAGCCAAGCAACCGCGGCATTTCGGTGTAGGTCTTTTTCTTGTTGAGGAATGCGAGCAAGGCGCTCATGAGACAAGAACTCACCAAATAGGTTATGGAAGCGGAACCAGTTTTGCTCACCTTCTAATGGATAGATAAACAAGCCGAAGCGGTTGAGTGATTCAATCATGCCTAGCGCGTCTTCACGCTGAGTCAGGGCAAACACGAGCTCGTCGTTAAAGTGGTCAAGCACCGACACTTGCATTAAGAAATGACGGGTTTCTTGGTCGAGAAGGTCAAAGACTTCCTCTACGAGGTAATCCCACAGATGCGCGTGGTTAAACTGAGACACCGATTCTACGGTTTGTGCCAGTGTGCGGTTCTGGTGCTGCGCCTGCAGTGCGATTAGCTGTAGCGCGGATGGCCAGCCCTCTACATAAGTGCGCAGGTTATTGGCCATATCCTCATCGATGCCATCGGCAATGCGTTGGTTAAAGAAACGAGTGGTTTCTTCGGTATCGAACGCCAACATCTCGTTGCCGATTTCAATCATCAGATCACGGACGCGAAGGTTCGCAGTACCCAATGGTGGCGCCGCACGGCTAGTGACCACCACAGTCAGGTTGTCTGGCATGTGCTTTAAGAAGAAGCGCATTGACTCGTGAATTTCGTCGTTAGTGATCAAATGGTAGTCATCTAAAACGACATAGCACTCGTGCTGAAAATCCGCCATCTCAGCGAAAACTTCGCTGAATAAAGAGCGTAAAGAAGAGAACTGACGTTTCTCAGCCAATTTTTGTGCGTTGGAACAGTTGTAGTTGGTCGCTTTGTTTAAAGCTTGCAGCAAATAGTTGACGAATCGAAAACCATCGTTGTCACTGTCATCGATGCTGTACCAACCCACATTCGGTTTATCTGATAGCCACTGTGCTGCCATGGTGGTTTTCCCGTAACCAGCTGGCGAGCGAAACAGTACCAGTTTGTAGTAAGGCGCTTGTTGTAGTAAGTCCAATACTCGCGGGCGGACGATCGCATTATGCAAGCGGCCAGGGCGAGTAAGTTTTGATGGAATCCACATTATTAATTCTGTCCTTAAATTTTTTAAGCTAGCGAAACTAGAAATTGACTCACACCACTAAATTCTAGTTTGTATAAAAAGTGTACAAGCTTGCGAGTCGTTGTGGATGTTACGACATCAGAAATGCCTCTTACTTTGATCCACTTCCTAATTCTCGAGAGTTGATGTAAATGCCATCAAATACGCCCTATATTTGTGATTTTGGTCACTTAAAAGCCGGTGGTATTGATCCCATGTAGAAAGAGTTGCACATCTATTAAGGAGAAATTATCAATGTTAAAAGAAGTAATGTGATCGATAAGACAGTTTTTACAATGGAGTGAGAAGGGTGAATAAAAAACGTCATGAGCAAATTTTAATCTTTCCATTAGGTGGCTGTGATCCGAATCACTAAGAATCGGACGATAGGCTGCTGTGTTGCGATTTAGATCACTAAGTTTGCAAGCTTACGCCCTCTACGCCCTACCCCCTCCTCCTTGTGGGGAGGACAAATGGGAGGATGTTTATTCACAGAGGGAAATGCACGATGTATGGCAGATGAATTACTAAAAGACGTGAGAATTTCTTAATGAAACCTACTCAACAGAAACAATTTGACAAGAAGTCGTTCCAAGAAAGCGTGAAGAAACATCTATCTGTAACTTACGCTCACACGATTGAAAATGCAGATAGCCGCGCATGGTACCTAGCAATGGGTCGCGCACTGGCTGAATTTACGACTTGTGATTTGCTTGCTACTGAAGCGGACGCTCGCATCCAAGAAGCGAAAAGCGTTAACTACCTTTCACTAGAATTCCTTATCGGTCGTTTGACTGGTAACAACCTAATCAGCATGGGTCTTTACGAAGAGATCACGGAAGCAATGGCTGAGCTAGGTCACAACCTAACAGACCTTCTAGAAGAAGAACGCGACCCTTCACTGGGTAACGGTGGTCTAGGTCGTCTAGCAGCATGTTTCATGGATTCATGTGCAGCACAAGAATTCCCAACTGTAGGTTACGGCCTGCATTACGAATACGGTCTATTTAAGCAGTCGTTCAAAGACGGCCGCCAACAAGAAGCACCAGACGCATGGCGTGGTGTAGAAGGTTACCCTTGGGAAGTGGCTCGCCCTGAGCTTGCACAAGAAATCGGCTTCTACGGTCACGTTGAAGTGGTAAATGAGAACGGTAAAGAAGTTCGTAAATGGGTTCCTGGTATGTCTGTAAAAGCAATGCCTTGGGATCTACCTATCGTAGGTTACGAATCAGACACGGTTTACCCTCTACGTCTTTGGGAATGTCAGGCAATTGCACCATTCTCACTAGAAAGCTTTAACAACGGTGATTACTTCGAAGCTCAGCACGCGCTGATCGATGCAGGTAACATCACTAAAGTGCTTTACCCGAACGACAACCACGAAAAAGGTAAAACACTGCGTCTAATGCAACAGTACTTCCACTCAGCAGCGTCTGTACGCGACATCCTACGTCGCCACGAAGCAGCAGGTTACTCGCTAGCGGATCTACCTAAGCAAGAGACAATCCAGCTTAACGATACGCACCCAACAATTGCTATCCCTGAGCTAATGCGCATCCTAGTGGACGAAAAAGGTCTTACTTGGGAAGCGGCTTGGGAAATCAGTTCTCAGACATTCGCGTACACTAACCACACGCTACTTCCAGAAGCACTAGAGACATGGCCAGAGTCGCTAATCCAGCGTCTACTTCCACGCCACATGGAAATCATTTTTGAAATCAACCACCGCTTCCTACAAGAAGTTCGTAAGATGTGGCCTGGTGACGGTGAGAAGCAAGCGAAGCTTTCTATCATCCAAGAAGGTTTCAACCGCATGGTTCGCATGGCTAACCTATGTGTGATTGGTTCTTACGCGGTAAACGGCGTAGCAGCACTTCACTCTGAATTGGTTAAGAAAGACCTATTCCCAGAGTTCCACGAGATGTACCCAACTCGTCTACACAACGTAACGAACGGCATCACGCCACGTCGTTGGTTGAAGTTCTGTAACCCAGGTCTTTCTAAGCTAATCACTGAGAAAATTGGTCGAGAATGGCCAGCGAAACTAGAGCAGCTAGAAGGTATTGCTAAGTACGCAACAGACGCGAAATTCCAAAAAGAATTCATGGCTGTTAAGAAAGAGAACAAAGAGCGCCTAGCTAACTGGGTGAAAGAGAACATGGGTATCGAACTAGATACTAATGCTATCTTCGATGTTCAAATCAAGCGTCTACACGAGTACAAGCGTCAGCACCTAGATCTGCTGCACATTCTGTCTCTATACCACCGCATCCTGAACGAACCTGGTTTCGAGTGTGAGCCACGCGTATGTTTCTTCGCAGCGAAAGCAGCACCGGGTTACCACCTAGCGAAAGAAATTATGTTCGCAGTGAACAAGGTTGCAGACAAGATCAACAACGATCCTCGCATCGGTAACAAACTGAAAGTGGTATTCATCCCTGACTACCGCGTGAGCATGGCTGAGATCATCATCCCTGCGGCAGACGTTTCACAACAAATCTCGCTAGCGGGTAAAGAAGCATCTGGTACAGGTAACATGAAGATGGCTCTTAACGGTGCCCTAACTATCGGTACGATGGATGGTGCTAACGTTGAGATTCGTGAAGAAGTAGGCAAAGAGAACATCTACATCTTCGGTCTTGATGTTGAAGGCGTGAAAGCGGTTAAAGCAGCTGGCTACAACCCTTACGACTACTACAACGCAGATCACCTACTGAAAGCGTCTCTAGACCTACTAACAGGTGACGAGTTTACGCCAGGTCAACCGGGCCTACTACGCGCTACATTCGATAGCCTACTAGATGGCGGTGACCCGTACCTATGTCTTGCTGACTTCGCATCTTATGTGAAAGCGCATGAAGAAATGGGCCAACAATACAAAGACCAAGCAGGCTGGGCTAAGAAAGCGATTCTTAACACTGCCCTAGTTGGTAAGTTCACATCAGACCGCTCTATCCGCGACTACGTGAACAACATCTGGAAACTTGAAGCGGTGAAACGCTAATAGAACCCAGTTAAGACCAAGGTAGCCGAGCGCTACCTTTGGTCATTTTCAAAGATTAGTTATTGATAACAATAAAACCCTACATGGAAGGTGTTGGTATTACCTTCGGAGAAAGCGATGAAAGAACAAACAGCACTAAAGAAAGTCGCAGACATGGCGCGATTAGCTGATAGCTACGTCAGCGCGTGGGGAGACGAGGCAAAAGTTTCTGAAGAAACACTGCGCCGCTTGCTCACTTCACTTGGCTACGATACTAGCAGCGATGAGAAGCTATTGGCTTCTGCTGAGAAAAAACATAAGAAAGACGTACTAGCCCCTGTTCTTGTTTTACGCGACGGCGAACCAGTCGAAGTGGAACTAAACCTAGGTACGAGTGCTCGCGAGAGCGAATTTAGCTGGCGTTTAGAAACAGAACAAGGAGAGGTACTTGAAGGCTATCTTCAGTCGCAAATTGTTCGTGATGAACGAGCTGAGGGTGGCCCTCTAGTGTTTGCATTGCCAAAGAACTTGGCATGGGGTTACCACAAACTGATCATCAGTCGTAAACGTCGTAAGACTCCTTACGAAATGTCGCTGATCATCACACCGAAAGCGTGTTTCAAACAAGAAGATTTAAACCAACACAAAAAGCTATGGGGTCCAAGCATTCAGCTTTACACACTGCGTACTCAGCACAACTGGGGTATCGGTGACTTCGGTGACCTGAAGCAGTTGGTGAGTGACATCGCATCTCGTGGCGGTGACTTCCTTGGTTTGAACCCAATCCATTCATTGTTCCCGGCGAACCCAGAAGGTGCGAGCCCATACAGCCCGTCTTCTCGTCGTTGGTTGAACATCATGTACATCGACGTAAGCTCTGTGCCTGAATTCGCGCTAAGTGCAGAAGCACAACAACGCGTTGGCAGCGCTGAATTCCAACAACGTCTACAAAAAGCACGTGAATCACATTGGGTGAACTACATCGAAGTGTCTGAGCTTAAGATGAGCATTCTTCCGCTGCTATTTAGCGAGTTTAAAGCGCGTCATCTAGACAAGAACACAGACCGTGCTCGTGCATTCCTCGAGTTTGTAGAACTTGGTGGCGAGAGCCTGCTTCACCAAGCGGCATTCGATGCGCTACACGGTGAACTGCACGCTGAAGATTCAAGCGTTTGGGGTTGGCCAGTATTCCCTGAGAAGTTCCGCACGTTCGATGCTGCGGCAACTCAGAAGTACATTAAAGATAACTCGGACCGCGTTCATCTGTACATGTACCTGCAGTGGCTTGCAGACGACCAAATCAAAGAAGCGCAGGCTCTTGCTGAAGAAAAAGGCATGACGGTTGGTTTGTACCGCGATCTTGCGGTTGGTGTTGCGGATTCCGGCAGCGAGACTTGGGCGGATGACGGCGCGTTAGTATTGGATGCGAGCATCGGTGCGCCACCAGATATCCTTGGTCCACTAGGCCAAAACTGGGGTCTACCACCGCTAAACCCACAAGTGTTGGAAGCAACAGGGTACGACGCGTACATCAAGCTACTGCGTGCCAACATGAAACACTGTGGTGCGCTGCGTATCGACCACGTTCTTGGCCTGCTTCGTTTATGGTGGATTCCAAAAGGTGAGAAAGCGACAGAAGGTGCTTACCTGTATTACCCAGTTGAAGACATGCTGGCAATCCTAGCACTTGAGTCTCACCGTCATCAGTGTTCTGTAATCGGTGAAGACTTGGGTACTGTGCCAGATGAAATCGTGGATATCCTACGTGACGCAGGCGTTCACTCATACAAAGTGTTCTTCTTCGAAACATCAAAAGACGACGGCGGCTTCATTTCTCCGAAGCACTACGCTGAGCAGTCTATGGCGGCATTGTGTACGCACGATATGCCAACCCTCCGTGGTTTCTGGCACTGCGACGACTTGAAGATGGGTCGTGAGATCGGTCTATACCCAGACGAGCAACAATTAGAGGGTCTATTTGAGGATCGTTTGAAGTGTAAGCAAGGCATTCTCGACAGCGTACGTTGGCACGGTTACCTGCCAGAAGGTATCGGCCATGATGCGCAATACGTACCAATGGATTCTTACCTAAGTGAAGCATTGCAGTTGCATGTGGCTGCGGGTGATTCTGCACTACTGAGTGTTCAGCTTGAAGACTGGCTAGAGATGGACCAACCGGTCAACATTCCTGGCACGGTAGATGAGTATCCAAACTGGCGTCGTAAACTGTCGATGAACCTTGATGAAATCTTCAGCCGTGAAGACGTTAACCGTATTTCTAAGCGCTTGACTGAAGTGCGCGCGAAAGCGAGCAAATAAGGTGGAATGAGTGATGTAGGAATCCGCGAATTTAATTGCGCTGAGGTACGAAAGTACAGCCTAGGTCACTCATTAAATCGGCACAATCCGTTAGGATGGAGTACCGTTATTATGCCCGCAACAATAGCGGGCATTTTTGTTTTTTGACGCTATTTTATTCATCTCTTGGATAGAGTGCGGCTTTTTATAATTGTGTGAATTCACAACGTTTGGCTGAGGAAATCCGATGTTCAAAAACCATAAGGAGAATATCGGTGCTAGGGAGAAAGAATTGAAAACCAAGGTAAAGAAAAAACACGAATGCGCTTACCAATTATTAGCTGAGGCGGCTTACTCAGACCCATTTGCGTCACTTGGCCCATTCATTGATGACGGTGAAGGATCGTTACGCGTTTGGATGCCAGGTGCAGACAAAGTTGAATTGGTTATCAGCGGCGAACCTCGAATTGAGCTAGAGCGTGAAGATGAAAGCGGCTTTGTCTTAAAAGACAAGCGTGACTTGCATCTAACGCATTACCAACTTGCAGTCGACTGGAATGGTGTAGGGCAGCTCATCGACGACCCTTACCAATACCACAACATTTATCAAGAATACGAACATCTACATACACCAAAAGACATGTACCGCTACATGGGTTCACAGTTTGTGACCATCGAGCGCGGTGGTGAAAACATCTCTGGTGTTCGTTTCCTTGTTTATGCGCCTCATGCATCTGCTATCAGCCTAGTGGGTAGCTTTAACCAGTGGGATGGCCGTCGTCATCCAATGCAACGCTTAGATTACGGTATTTGGGGCCTATTCATTCCTGGTTTGGAAGAGGGCGTACAATACAAATTTGAACTTAAAGGTCCAAATGGGGAAGGACTTCCTCATAAACAAGACCCTTGGGGCTTCTACTCTGAACAATACCCGTCATTCGCGTCGATCACATACGATCACAACCGTTACCAGTGGCAAGATGCGAAATGGCAAAACCGTCCAGTGACGCAGAAACGTGATGAAGCGTTGTCTTTCTACGAACTGCACGCGGGTTCTTGGAAACGCAACGCAGACGGCGATTTCCTAAACTACCGTGAACTGGCCGCTGAGTTAGTACCTTACCTTGTCGACATGGGCTACACCCACGTTGAACTGATGCCAGTTTCTGAACATCCGTTCTTTGGCTCTTGGGGTTACCAACCTGTAGGGTTGTTTGCGCCGACGAGTCGCTACGGCTCTCCAGATGATTTCAAGTTCTTCGTTGATGCATGTCACCAAGCTGGTTTGGGAGTGGTATTGGATTGGGTACCTGCGCACTTCCCATCGGATGATCATGGCTTAGCGAATTTTGATGGTACGCCTCTGTTCCACGATCCAGATCCTCGCCGTGGTTGGCACCAAGACTGGAACTCTTACATCTACGATCTAGGTCGTGAGCATGTGCGCCGTTTCCTTGTGTCTAACGCGCTTTACTGGTTTGAGCAATTCCATATTGATGGTATCCGTGTGGATGCTGTCGCGTCGATGCTCTACCTAGACTACTCACGCAGTCACGATCAGTGGATTCCAAATGTGGACGGCGGTAACGAGAACTACGATGCGATCGCAACGCTAAAGTGGATGAACGAAGAAGTGTACAAGCACTTCCCGAACGCAATGACCATTGCAGAAGAATCGACGGCATTCCCGGGCGTATCTGCACCGACATTTATGGGCGGTTTAGGCTTTGGCTTTAAGTGGAATATGGGTTGGATGCACGACAGTCTTTCTTACATCCAAGAAGATCCTATTCATCGCAAATACCACCATAATACCATCACGTTCCCGCTTGTTTACGCACACAGCGAGAACTATGTACTGTCGTTATCTCATGATGAAGTGGTGTACGGCAAAGGCTCTATCCATAACAAGATGCCGGGTGATGAGTGGCAACAAACGGCGAACTTACGTGCTTACTACGGTTACATGTATGGTCAACCGGGTAAGAAGCTAAACTTCATGGGGGCAGAGCTTGGTCAAACCGCAGAGTGGAACCACGATGACCAGCTACAATGGTTCTTGCTGGAGTTTGCTCGCCACCAAGGTGTGCAAGCATTGATTCGAGACTTGAACCATTTGTACCGTGATGAAGCGGCGATGCACGATCAAGATTGTGTGCCGGCTGGTTTTGAATGGCGTTTGCAAGATGAAGCGGAAGCAAGCATTCTTGCGCACGAGCGTATTAGCCAAGATGGTGAACGCGTATTAGTGATCAGCAACTTTACGCCAGTGCCGCATGAACATTTCCGTTTGGGCGTGCCGATGGAAGGTAAGTACGAACTTCTGCTTAACACGGACGATGCGAAATACGACGGCAGCGGCTTTGATGTGCTAAACAGCGTAGAAACGCAAGAAGTAGAAAGTGAATCGCTACCTCAGTCTCTTGAGCTGCGTCTACCGCCACTATCAACTGTATTCTACAAACTGGCAAAGTAAGTTGAGTTCGTAAAACAAACTTAACTAGCCAAAACACATAATCAATACCAAGCCCGCTTTACCATGTAAATCGGGCTTTTTTTGACCAAGTTTTCACTAACGATAAACAGACTGCATACTCTATACTTGCATCATATTGTTTTATGAAATCAAGCTAGGTCGGACTTTGAGAAAGATTAAATCCCTTCTGTTCAATATCTTATTGGTGCTTTTGCTTTTACCAGTGATGCTCGTTGGCATAGTGAAATACGTCGAACCACCAATTTGGGGATGGAAGATCAGCCGCATGATTTCTCCTCCAGAGGGATTCTCTGAAGAGAGTCAAAATGAATGGGTACCTTTGAATGACATTTCTAAGCACATTCAATTGGCCGTGATTGCGACAGAAGATCAAAAGTTCCCGACCCATTACGGAGTGGATTTTGATTCCTTGTTTAAAGTGATCTCAGAGTCTGGCGAGAACGGCCCTTCTCGCGGTGCGAGCACGATTACTCAGCAAACTGCAAAGAACGTGTTTCTGTTTCCTTCACACTCTTATGTGCGCAAAGCTTATGAGCTTTATTTTGCTCTGCTGATGGAAGCAATGTGGAGTAAAGAACGCATTCTCGAAGTGTATTTGAATGTGGTGGAATTTGGCCCAGGTATTTATGGCGCAGAAGCCGCTGCGCAAAACTACTTTGGTATCCCTGCTAAACAACTTTCGACGCGCCAAGCCGCAAGGCTTGCAGTAGTGCTGCCAAACCCTTATCGAATCAAAGTCTACCCTCAGACTTCTTACACCATCAGCCGCGTCAATTGGGCGATGAGGCAAATGCGCAACCTAGGCAGCGTGCAGCTTTAGTTGTCTTTTCGTTCCCCAAATCACGTACAAGTTGCTTGAAGCCGTTATTAGTGCAAAAGAATCATTACGTGAAGCGGTTACAATTGAATCGGTCATTGAAGACTGTCAGAACATTGATAGCCTGCGCGTTCGCTATCTCGACACGCGCTTTTCTCAACCGATTGGTCACAACGCTACGCTATCAACCATTGAGCATATCAGCCGCACGTACAGTCAAGAGAGCATCAATCTCATGAGAAGCACGCGCTGCAATCAAGTATTAAGCACCCTGTCGCCAATTCATGACTCCTGTCTAAAACCTGCAGGGTGCTTTTTCGTTAACGGCGCTGTTTGCGAACTGACTCGGCGAATCACAAAATATCACTGTAAACACTTCATCATATCGATATAGTAACTCTCTGAAACCACAGCCCCTTTCGCCAAAGAAAGGTGATCAAGTTCAACTTGTACGCGAAGTATTCTAACGACTGCCAAACGCAGAAAATAAACCCACTTCTTGCCGCCATCTGACCGTTATTCAACAACAATACCAACAAGGAACGATAGTATGCGTAATGCTCTTCTCCCACTGATCACCCTCGCCCTGTTAGGCTGTGGCGGCTCTGACAGCGGTAACTCCGCCACAAACGCGACGAAAACCCCACTCATCAGCCTTTCTTTTAACGACGTAAGATTTGCAGAATGCATTGCCACGGAAGCTGTGTACAACAAAATTGAGTACGTTGAAGATCTGCACCACCTGAACTGCACAGGGACTGGCATCACCTCGGTTTGGGGCCTCGACCAATTAACCAGCCTTACCTCACTTGAACTTGGCTACAATCAACTAACGGAAATAGATGCGAGCAATTTATCGAAGCTGGAACGACTCAATGCTGAAGTGAATGTATTGACTCAAGTCAGCCTGCCAGACGGCGAGCGCCTAACGCACCTTGACCTTGATGAAAATGACCTGACCACGCTCGATCTGACCGGATTGAAAGGGCTCACTGAATTTACCGCAACGCACAATCCACTCACTCGAATCGACTGGCGCAATGAATATACCAAGCTGTCGCAAATAAACATCAGTAACACCCAACTGACATCGATGGATTTAACCATTGCTCCAAACTTGTTTAGTTTTGCCGCAGAAGATTCTCAATTAGACATGATGATCAGCTCCACCATGGCGAAACTCGATACCCTGCGCCTGTATAATACCGAGATAAATCTAGAATTGAGCCACTATCCAAACGTGAAGCTCATGTCTCTGGTACCTACTTCAAGTCATGTTGATTTGAGCAACAACCCTGAACTTAGTTACCTTTCGCTTGATGGTGATAAGCTGCAAACTCTAGATGTAAGTGCGCTAACCAAGCTCAGCTATTTGACCGTTTGGGCCAAGAAAGTCACTCAAATTGATATCAGCAATAACGTCGATCTGACCCATCTAACACTTGGGTACGTGAGCCTCAATGACTTGAACATCGATAACCAAAATAAACTAGAAGAAGTGAACATTTCTTCAGCCACGCTGCCAAACGCGACCATCATCTACCTAAGAAACCAAAGCATAATCAAGGGGTTCACTTTGGTCGAATAAACCAAAAAGTGGTCAGTAAAATACTGACCACTTTTATTTGAAGGAATGCGATTAATCAACCACCAAACCTATGAGTTCACCTATACCCCAAGCCATCATGTGTCACAAACTCAAAAATATGCCCCATCAACTCGTACAGAACTACGCCCCAATAAAAGCAAAATGTGAAGCGTCACAAGCTTTAGGGCGTAGCCTTTCAGAATGATGTGCTCAGTTTTTCATCCATTTACTATTAGTGTGAATAAAACTACAACACGAATACTGCGCCTATGCGCAACCAATGGACTGAACGATGAAACTGAATCTGATTACGACTACCTTATTGCTTGCATCGGCAAGTGCCATCGCCGAGCCAAACATCACCATATCTACCACGACCAACAGCCGTGACTTTCCTTTAAGTGCAGAGCAGCCCTTGGTTGTACCCTTAACCAAAGATGGCTACACGCTCAAAATCACTGGCGTTGAAGGCGATTGTGTCGCGCCTGATGGTCAAAAGGTAAAGTTTAACAAGCCCATCGCGTTGAACTGCGGTAAGCCAACGGAACTGCCGTTAAAAATCCGCTTTACCGGCGATTACTCTTTTGCTTTTGATGCGGAAGCGAAAACACTGCGCTTCAAGCGTGAACCTAAGAAAGCTGCGAAGACCGAATTCAAACGCCCAATCCCACAAGTGCAATGTGAGGTTTACCAAGGCGGCGAAGTCACCATCGCGTTAGGTGACAGTTTCCCAGATGGCACCAAGTTGCGCGATGCTTACTCTGGGCAAATGGTCGAAGTAAAAGATCAGCAAGTATCGCTGACGCCAAGCAAAGACTCTGGCGGTTTGGTGCTGCTAGAGCCAGTGAAGAAAACCAAAGAAGCAGTACAGTTTGATTATCGCAATGCCAACATTTACTTCGTGATGGTTGACCGTTTCAATAATGCCGATACGAGCAATGACAACAGCTATGGGCGCAAGAAAGACGGCAAAGAAGAGATCGGTACCTTCCACGGCGGTGACCTAAAAGGCGTGATCGAGAAACTGGATTACATCAAAAGCCTAGGTACAGATGCAATTTGGTTATCGCCAATCGTTGAGCAAGTACACGGTTTTGTGGGCGGCGGCGATAGCGGCTCATTCCCATTCTACGCTTATCACGGTTACTGGACGCGTGACTTTACCAAGATTGATGAGAACTTCGGTAATGAAGCTGATCTTAAAAAGCTGGTGGAAGAGGCGCATAAACGTGGCCTTAAAGTCTTGATGGATGCGGTAATCAACCACACTGGCTACTCAACGTTAGCCGATTTGCAATTTGACGGTATTGAGGTGTTAAAGCCAAACGCTGACCTACCTAAGAAGTGGGGGGATTGGAAACCAAAAGCGGGCGAAAACTGGCATAGCTACCACCAGAATATTGATTACCAGAGTCCAAACTGGGCGAAATGGTGGGGCGGTGACTGGGTAAGAACAGGTCTACCGGGATACCCAGCTCCGGGCAGCAGTGATATCACCATGTCATTGGCGGGTTTGCCTGACTTTATCACTGAATCAGACAAAGCCGTGAAGCCAGCGCAGTGGCTATCGGATAACCCTGGTACTCGCGTAGAGGCGCGTGACAATTACACCGTCTCGGACTACCTAATTGAGTGGCAAACTGATTGGGTGAAACGCTTTGGTATTGATGGCTACCGTGTCGATACGGTGAAGCACGTTGAAGGCGATGTGTGGAAACGTTTGAAAGAAGAAGCTTCGAGCAGTCTTGAGCAGTGGCGTAAAGAGAACGGAAAATCGGGTCAGCCATTCTGGATGATGGGCGAAGTATGGGGGCATACAGCATATCGCAGCCCATATTTTGACGATGGCTTTGATGCGTTGATTAACTTTGATATGCAGAAGAAGTTAGACAAAGGCGCGGCGTGTTTCAGCCAAATGGCAGACACCTACCAAAGTTATGCAAACACAATCGCTAACGAGAAAGACTTTAACCCAGTGAGTTACATGTCTTCTCACGATACTGAGTTGTTCTTCTCTCGCTTTAAAGATTACGGCATGCAGCGTAACGCCGCGAATGCACTGCTTTTAAGCCTTGGTGCTGTTCAGGTTTACTACGGTGACGAAGTGGGTCGTAACATTGGTCCATACGCGGATGATTTCCACCAAGGCACACGCTCTGACATGGTATGGAAGCTATCTGATGAGAAGCAAGCGCTACTCAAACATTGGCAAACCCTTGGTCAGTTCCGTAAAGCGCATCCAGCGATTGGTGCGGGCCAGCATCAAGTAATTGCACAAGAAGGCGCGTACGTGTTCTCTCGCTCGCTTGGCAATGACAAAGTTGTTGTGGCGTTTGTTGGTCGTGAGAAATAAACGACACTACGGCATCAGCCCCTTCTCACTTGAATGTGGGAAGGGGCTGCGTGAGTGCTAACAGGTTTTTCTTCCTAGATAGTCGTATTTAAAACTCAATATCAGAGGTTTTGAAAGTAATCAGTCCAACAAGATATTTGATGATGGATATGACACAAGCAATGCCAGCACAGCCGATTAAAGTCATCGCCAAATCACCAAACTCAGCGGCTCTGTGAAGGCCAAATCCGATGACCAGATAATAGAACAAGCCTAATAGTGCTCCTGCACTCCCTAAGTGATCGCGATAGTGAGTTAACGCGCCGCTTAAGAGGTTTGGAATCGCCAGTCCAAATGATAGGGAAACCAATACCACAGGAATGAAAAACCAAACTGACTCTTGCATGATGAATACACCAAATCCGCCAATCAAAAGTAGCCACGATGCAAACATCACTATCTTTTCGTGACTTAAATGCATGCGTATTAACTTCATATTGATGACAGAACCTAATACAGAACCCAGTGCGAGTATGAACCCTGTATTGCCGAAAAAATTAACGCTTGCGCCCAGTTTTTCAAACATAAATGGTGCGATGCTGTAATAAGAAAACAGCGCAATGTTAAACAACCCTACCATGAGTGTGATGTACCAGATGTGCGCATCGGTCAGCATCTTTATACCGACGGATAACAGGCTATCTTTTTTGGTGTGTGTTGGCTTTGTCTCCGGCAATTTGAACAACGACCAAACCAACAGTGCAATGATGAACACGACCATGGCGATGAAAACCCATTGGTATCCGCCGAATGATGTTAGCCAACTGCCAGCCAACATTCCGATCACAGGGCTAATGCCGATCGATGTTCCAACAATCGAAAAAACGTGGCTGAGCTCTTTACCATGATAGCCATCACGAATGATGGTTTGCGTGCAGACAGAACCAACCGCCGCTCCAAAAGCGCAGCAACCAAAACCGGTTAGCAGCAAATTAAATGTTGGTGCGAGCATGGTAAAAATGGCTGCAATAATGAAGACGATAAGCCCTAGTATCGTTGATACTCTTCGACCTATGACGTCACACATTCTTCCCCAAAAAACCACACCAAACGCAAAAGCGACAAAGAAAATGGACATCGCTTGTGCGGCTTCATTGCTACTGACGCCAAACGTACTTTTCACGGAAGTCAGAGCAGGGCTGTACATTGTCTCGATGATCTGTGGAAACATTAAGAGCACAACAGCCAACGGAATGGACACTTTTTCTATTAATTTATTCATTGTTAAGTTCTCAAAAATACCTCTATTGCTGAGCGTCGTTTGAACATTTAGTTTGATGTTGAGTGAACGACATTCGACTACGTGTTTCACGTTTCTTGGTTTACGTGATGCAGCAAAGTATATCTGTGCCATGCTTTGGGTTTATAATGAGAATCAAACATAAAATATCGAAATAAGGACAGGTTGATTTCAATGGCATTACTTTCGAAAGGTGATCATTTTTGTGCTGATGAACACAATGGATTGGTCATTGGCGTCGCTGTCGAGGTATCGGATCATGATTCAGGTATTCATTTCCATGCGAAAGACCAGTTACTTTCATCACAACATGGTTGCATGACGATAACGCTTGAGGACGTCAAGTATGTGTTGCCACCTATGAGAGCAGCATGGATTCCTAAAGGGGTATCACACAACGCTCAGTCAACGAATGTGGCGCAATACCGTTCTCTCTATTTTGACCCGTCGTTGACAGAACGTTTGCCGCGGAAGATTCGAATTTTCGATGTGACGCCTCTGATGAGAATCTTGATCGAAAGGATGTCTTTCTGGCCATTTGATAAACCTGAAAGTGAACAGGTCAATACCCTGAATTTATTTATAGAAGAGCTTAACGATTCTGAAGATGTCTATTTACAATTGCCGTTACCCAAAGATTATCGATTACAGTCGTGGATCGCGAAAATCGATGATGAAGCGTTTACAGCGCCTTCTTTGGCTAAGTTAAGCCAATGGGTTGGGGCGAGTGAAAAGACGATAACGAGGATCTTTAATCGTGAGACGGGGATGCCGTACCAAAGTTGGCGTCAGCAATGGCGTCTGCTGGGGGCCATTGAGTTGTTATCCAGCGGCATGAGGCTATCGGATGTTGCGCATCGGTTGGAGTTTTCAAGTGACAGCGCGTTCATTTACTTTTTCCGCCAAAAGACGGGGATCACGCCAATGAGTTACTTAAACAATGAGCCAAGTTTTGGTGGGAGCCAGCTCAAATAGTCGTCCAATTGCTATTTAGCCTCGTGCTCTTTTGATAAAGAAAAGCCCTTCCTTGACGACTCAGGGAAGGGCTTTGATATTTTCGGTTCTTACTTAGCTACTTCAATAGCTATCGGTATCAATCGCTATTTATTTCTTTAGCTCTTGGTCGATGACTTTCTCAAGCTCCTCGAAAGGTACATAACCCGGAATGACTTGGTCATTAATGATGATCGCTGGTGTGCCTCGTAGACCTAAGCGAGTGAAGTACTCGTAGTTCTTATCCAACAGCGCTTTGGTCTCTTTGTCGTCAACAAGCTGTGCTTCTGTGCCAGTCTTCTTAGCGATTTTTTGTAGTGAACTTGCATCGTGTGGACCCGGCTTCTTCACCAACAAGTCGTGCACTTGTTTGTACTTGTCATGTTGGTTCAGCCAAACGTTCAATGCGTAACTTGCCGAGTTGTAACCGTTCTTTTCATACTGTTCTTTGAACGATACCGTCATGTTCAGCACTTTCACCTGTGGGTATTCTTTCTCTACCTTCACTAGCTCACCTTCAAGACGCTTACAGAAAGGACAGCTGTAATCAGTCACGTTGATGATCGTCAGTTCAGGGTTCTCTGCACCGAAGTAAGAGTGCTTGCCATCGTTAAGATAGGCGCGCGCTTCATCCAAAGTCGCGTTAAACGTCTTTTGGTAAGCGACGTAGTCTTGTAGGTTTTGATGCAGTGAATCGAGGATCTGCGGGTTTTCTTTCAGCAGTTGAGTAATTTCTTGCAGTTTCTCTTCTGACGTTTTTTCTGCTGCGTGTGAAAATAGAGGTACCAGCGCGATAGCCACAGTTAATAGTGTGCGTGTGAATTTCATGATTTTTCCTAAAACTCTCTTTTTCGCGGTTTTTGTCGCGAAGTGATTAAAAATAAAACAATTGATTTGAGGATGAATAGCAATCGGGTTTTATTCTCTAAACACACATAGCTTAAGGTGCACCCGAACTTTTTCGGGTATCGGTTCGGTATGATGACGGAAAGCGTTACGTTCACCGCCACTGATGGAGAGCAAGACCAACGTGAACAGGAATAAAGGCACGATAAAGCTGTCGAGATGGTTTTGTGAAACCTGAATCAGCTTTTCAGACAGTTCACACTGCTTAGTCAGTCCTTTGTCGCTCTTTTGTTGCTGCGCAGTAGTATGCTCAGTCGTCACTTGATCGGCAATGAGAGGGCAAGATTGATAGAGGCCCGCATTTTTACTTAAACAGGTCACGATAACCCAAGCCACAAGGGCAAGTGTCCATCGAGCGATGTTGGATTGTGATCGAAGCAAAAGGCAAACCCTAGATAATTCTCTTAGTTATGACCGAACCACCCTAAATTAAATTGCACAGAAAATTTGTTAGTTTTTGGTCAAGAAATCTCAAATAAGCAACAAACCATGAAGCACGTCGAGAGTGTGGCTAATCACAAAATTGTTCCAAACTTTAGCTTGCTTTGTTAATGGATTGGATAAGCGGGTAATTAGATAAATCTACCTTATATTGGTCATAAATATTTATTATCTTTTAAGTGTGATTAAAATCATAAAATAAAACTTCATAATTGGCCGGTATGATTGTTCGGTAATTGGATTGATTTTGATTATCTCTCTAGCACACCTTTCAAGGGATCATCTATGTGTTCTGTTCCACATATATAGGTGAATTTATGACAAGCCCTGGTCATGCTGAACGCAAGGTGACGATCGGGTGTTACATTGCACTCGCGTTTGCGGTTGTGTTCTTTTCTGGTCTGATGCAATCCAACGAATGGTACGGTGTATTCGACTGTAAGCGCTCCAT
>NZ_JAHGAH010000003.1:0-1487 GCF_030248475.1 Vibrio sp. D173a | reverse complement strand
GGTCGATGGAAGCTCTTGCCGGTTATTACCGCGCTCTTTCCGTTGTCCATAAAGTTAAACACTTGAGCGAAGAAATAATTATTATCCCTTTCTGAGTTGAGGTGTACTTTCCCTGTCGGCTGAACGGTGATAGGAAAGACGTCATAGCCACCTTTACGCTTTTTGTTTTCACAATATAGGTAGAGAAGCAGTCCTGTTTTACGCTCTAAGAACCCTAAATTCTCGAAACGGCAAGCGGCCAGTCGTCCAAAAAACCAAGTGTAAACAAGGCCACGCTTTCGGTCGAAGTATATATGCGCAGGCTTTGGAGACTTGATAAAAAACACAGTAAAGAATAATGTTAATGACAATGCCACACTAGCAATAATAAGCTCAGACACAAATGATTTTCGCTTATTTTTTGTACCATACTTAAATACGGCTCTACTGTAATTAATTAAAGAATATTCTCCTTTCTCATCGAACCAAGCTCGATAATATTGAAACCATTTTCTATCAAAAGAATCAAATGGCTCACCTCTCGCCTTTTGAGCCTGATACTCGATAACTCTCTCCTTTGCAGTGATTAGAGAAGCTGAATTAGGTCCTAACTTATCGACAAAAACAAAAGCCAAAAACCATAGTCCAATAACCAAAGGTAAAAGGTACGCAAACCGTAAACCGAGCCTTGCATCACGCACAGTGAGGACATCATCGGTCACTGTCATAAAAGGCTCTAACGGATCATAAGCGGGCTTAATCGGCTTAAATTGGGAAGCAAAGGACTTACGCCATTTACTAAGCCTTTGTGGGTATTGGTATCTAACTAAAAAGCCTTGGCTGTTTGTTCTTTTCATTTTTCGTCCTGTCCTATACTGCTTGGCTTATCATCAACCATTCCATAATACGTTTTTTCTAACACACCTTTAGAGGTAAGCATGCGTTTTGGCACCACCACCTCAGGGCTCTGTTGGTAATACCAGTGCACATTCAATGTTTCTTCGTCCTCACTTTCCATTTCAACCTCGAAGTTTAGATGCAACATGCCATCGATAAGCTCTCTTTTGAAGAAGTCATCGCTGTTCACCGCATCATTGAGGGCTTGTTGGAACGCCTGTGTGGCTGATTTATTCTCAACGGCATGGTATCTCACCATCTTATTAATCGGTTGCATAATATCGACTGGTCGCTGCCGAGTGCTGCAGACTGCTCCGATAACATTCGATTCACCAGGCGTAAACCCCGGTAGCCGCATACGATAACCGTAGATTTTTCTTGTCGGAGATAACTCTTCTTTGATCCATACTTTGAGTTCAGGACACAGCAAGATATTCATAAATTCTTGCTGCTCAATATTCAAAGCCAGTTGGTATTTATCTTCTTGATATCTCTTTAAGGCAAATTCTAACCGTTGAGAAATATCAAAATCACCTTCTTCTTCAAAATCCCAAAATGAGTATTTCTCACTTTTGCCCCAAAAACAGCGAACCAGCAGGTTTTCGAGCGCT
>NZ_JAHGAH010000299.1:0-610 GCF_030248475.1 Vibrio sp. D173a | reverse complement strand
ATCGGTGACCTTTACAACTTCAACGTAGCACCTTCTCTAACTCTAGGTTGTGGTTCTTGGGGGGGTAACTCTATCTCTGAGAACGTAGGTCCTAAGCACCTTATCAACAAGAAAACTGTAGCTAAGCGAGCTGAAAACATGTTGTGGCACAAACTACCTAAGTCTATCTACTTCCGTCGTGGTAGCCTTCCAATCGCAATGAGCGACCTAGAAGGTAAGAAACGCGCATTCCTAGTAACTGACCGTTTCCTATTCAACAACGGTTACGCTGACGAAGTAGTTAAACTGCTTAAAGAGCAAGGCATCGAAGTTCAAACATTCTTCGACGTAGAAGCGGATCCAACACTATCTGTTGTTGAGAAAGGTGCAGAAGCAATGAAGAGCTTCCAACCTGACGTAATCCTAGCTCTAGGTGGTGGCTCACCAATGGATGCAGCGAAGATCATGTGGGTAATGTACGAGCACCCAGAAACTCACTTCGCGGAACTAGCAATGCGCTTTATGGACATCCGTAAACGTATCTACAAGTTCCCTAAAATGGGTAAGAAAGCTGAGCTTGTATGTATCACTACAACTTCAGGTACTGGTTCAGAAGTTACTCCATTCGCGG
>NZ_JAHGAH010000298.1:0-10028 GCF_030248475.1 Vibrio sp. D173a | reverse complement strand
CAGCTGTTAGGTGGGAAATTAAGCCTAAGAAATACACTGAACGGTCGTCTTTGTCTCTAAACTGAATTACGAAACAAAGGCGTGTGAGGAGAATGTTTATAGTAAAACTCGATTGATAAAAATTTTTTAACTTCTAAATTTAAATAAAGACTAATGCATAAGTTGTTATGGCTATTTAAATAGTAAAAATATCTAGAAAAAATACCTAATCAATAGATATTATTGATATTTATATCGCTTGTGATTTATAAAAGTTATTGACGACGATGGGGCTAAATGTAATTATAAATAATAGTTATTTGTGATTGTTCGCAACGAAATACTTGATAAAGTAAAGAAGTAGCAATGAATTCTTCATGATAAGGGATTTCAACCCTTACTAATTAGTGTTCGCATTCACCTGAGTACTCAACTTCACAATGTAATGATATCTGTATCGCGAAACGGTGAAGTCATTAATTATTATAAATAGATTTATTCCAAGTTTTTAATAGATGAAGTTATCAATAAATAAGGTAGAGACACAGAAGGTTGCAATGAAAGAAAATTCTGTTTCTTTATCTAATAGTCAAATTTCTGGATTACCTTATGGGCCACTATCTAAGGTTGAAGTAACGCATGAGCTAGGGGTGTTCATCGAGATTATGGCGAAGTGTAAATCACGTCAACGCCTTAACCTAGCTTCATTCCTGCATTGGATAAAACCGGCAGTAATTCACAGGCAGTATAAATTTTTTAAACTATCTAGCGATGTTGGATTCACAGGATATGTCATCTGGGCTTGGGTAGACGATTTAACATTATATAATTATATGACTCAGCCTAGGTTCTCACTTAAACCAATGAATTGGAATGAAGGAAGCAATCTGATTATTGTTGACTGGTTCGTCGAAAAAAATAGAGAAAGTCAGTTGAGGAATTTATATAAGCATGTCATTTCCTCTACAAAAATAAGTAGAAATAAAATCAATGTTTGTATTCGAGATGAACAAGGAAATATCATAAAAACGAATAAACGGAGTATTTATGGTTACTGAAATATTTAGAACACATAAGTATGTAGGAAAAGATAATACTCCTTATGTTGAAAGAGATTTACCTAAAGAATCATTTGTTTTGTTTGATACCTACAAACTAAAAGGTAGTGAAGTAGTTTGGATCAATAAAGAGCTTATACAAGATTACGGTATCGAGCTAGATGAAGACTCGATTAAAAAGGAACTCATCGAGAACTTTAGCTATGTTTCTAGGGGCTATGCCGATAAAACGAGGGTTATTACCAACGACAAAAAGCAGTTTATGGCAGACCAATACGGCTCACGACATGAAGTATGCAACGGTGGTAGTGCAAGGTGTGGTTTAAACGGTTTTTTTCAAGTTAAAGGGATTGGGCGTAATCCATTAGTAGCAGTAAACATATCTGAAAGTCATTCACACGGAAAGCTGTTTATAGATGAAGCGATCAGTGAAGCTATATGGGGAGAACTTTGTCATAAGCATCTTCCTTATGGAGCGATACGTACTTTAGCTATCATCAAAACTAACACGAAGCATAAGTTTGGGTATTTAGATGATGAACCTAATAAACACTGCGCACTAACAATAAGGGAGCTATCTGTACGTCCTGCCCATTTTGAACGTTGCACCTTCTTTTGGCCAGAGGAAAGTTACCGTCACCTTCGTGATAATGATGCCAATCGCGTAAGAATGGCTGCGCCCTACTTTTCAAGTTTGTTGTTAGGTGAAAATGTGAATGCGCCGCTTGGCGATGCCCTCAATATAATGATTGATCGATTGGCTTGCCAGATTGCAGCATCGAGAGTGAAAGGCATACCACATGGTTCCTTAACGAGCTCAAACATATCGGTTGATGGTAGATTTTTAGACTTTGGCACCATGACAGCGGTGCCTGATTTCGGCAACTATGTGCTGGCAAATGGTGTTGGTGCCGTATGGGACGACCATGAGCTCATAGAGTCCTGGCTAGTTAACTTCATTGACACGCTTAACCATTACTCACTAAGCGGATTAACAGCAAGTGAAATAAAAGAGCATTCGTCAGAATTTTCGAGATTACTTGATGAATATGAGAACCAGTTCTTGTTGAGGGAGTTAGGGATTGATGAACACTCACAATCGAACCTTTATCAAGCGAGGTGTTTGAAGGAAAGCCTTAAAAATGATGAGCGTAGGACAATTACTCGATTTAACGATGAAGAATTTCGTCAAAATGTACTAATAGAAGCAAGGAGAATTGGGCTCGATGTCAATATAGTCAAATTTCCTTTACGAAAGGCGAAGTATTCATCTTTTATCATGCTCCAAGGTCACTTGAATACAAAGTACGACTATCAATCGGTTAGTCAACTTATAAATAGCTATTTATAATAAGTGAGATAATTATGGTTGATGTTATTGAAGTGATTTTAATCGCTACGTCTTTACTGTCATTTATTACAACATTAGTTTTATTTGGGTGTTATAAGCTTAAAAAGTCTAATTCCAAAAGTCGTAACCATCCAACTGTTTCTGTATTCCTACCCTTTTACAATGAAAATGAGGAACACTTAGTCTGTGCATTAAACAAGCTAAATGAACAAAGCTATCCAAGTCGAATTCAGATTATCGTTATTGATGATGGCTCTACAAATAATGCAATTGCTGGTGTTAGGGAGTGGGTTGCTAATACCAAGGTTAATCATGACTTCCAAGTTGTAGAAAGGAAAGTTAATGGTGGCAGGAAGGGATTTGCTTTAGACCACGTCCTAGAACTTGGTATAGCTGCCGGGGAAGCGTATGTCGTTGTAGACAGTGATACCTATATTGAAAAAAATGGTATCTATGAACTGGTTACTAAACTTTGGTCTGATGAAAAATACGCAGCCGTGTGTGGTTATATCACACCGGAAAATCACAAAGACAGTTTCATTGGAAAACTGCAGCATTATGAACATATTAGTTTTTATGGTGCGATTAGAGCCGCACAGGACAAATTAGGATGCGTGCCAGTATTGGCTGGGGCCTTCGTAGCTCACAGAGCTTCAGCTGTCAAAAAGCTAGGTGGATGGAGCGAGTGGTTAGTCGAAGACATTGCATGGTGCTGGAAGGCGATATCTAACGGTTATCGTACCGGTTATGCACCTAAAGCGAAAGCTACGACGCAGTGTCCTACTGATGCAAAAGGTCTATTCAATCAACGTCGACGTTGGGCTCGTGGACGAGTAGAAGCTTATACCGAAGCTTGGAAGGCACATTGGATAGTAGGCTTGTGTGCATCGCCTTGGTTTCTGTTGACCGCAGCACAGTACATTTTTCCATCGAGCATTATTTTACTTGGATTTATGGTTTCGATGGGTATTTGGGTTCCAATATTGATCGGCATTGCCCATATGATTATCTACTTTTTACTGGTGAACTCATATATAAGAGATTTTGATTTGTCTGATGACTTGTCAAATAAGCAATTGTTCAAAGCTCCAATATATTCAGCCTTGCTGGAGTCGATTACATGGCTACCAAACTTGCTTGGTTATTCTGATGAGATTCTGGGTAAGAAGAAAGGCTGGTTAACAAGATAATTTCTATGAGTGCAGTACTCTTTTACTGTAATTAAAATGTGAGGAAATACCTTATTATGTATAACTTAAGTATTGATGAAATCTCTATGGTTGATGGTGGTGGTGACGGTAATAGCAGTGGCTACCCTGCGAGTCCAGGTTCTAACCGTCCAATGTCTCAGACTCAAGGAGCAGCAACAGTAGGCGCTGCAGCAGCATGGGCTGGAGCATTTGCTGGCTGTATGGCTGCAACAGGTGGACTTGGCGCTATTGCTTGCGGAGCTGCGGTAGCTGCAGCTGCAGCTGGAACCGTAGGTGCTGGAAATACTCGTTAACTAATAATACACAGCCCTTGAATAAAGGGCTGTATAAATAGGAATAAATTATGGATATCAAAGACCTTTTTCCTAGTGAAAAATGTAGAGTACAGAATGGTGACACTATCGTATTTAGCAATTCATTATTTGGAGGGGTTAGAGTTAAAAAGGGTGAAAAAGGATATGTTGTTTGCTCTTCATCTGAAATTAAGTCTGTTGCTCTAATTCTTATGGTGCTGTCCTTTTTAATAATGTTTTTTATTGCTAACCTTGATAGCCCTTTATTTTATTCGGCTTTGATTTTAGGGATTATTGTGCAATTCTTATCTATATTGATTGCCGAAGCTAGAGTTCTTTATGTTAAAGAAATAATATTCTCATATAATGGAAGATCGAATGTTGATTAATAAATTAGAATGTGAAAGTGGTTTTTTTTTCGTAAATTGGGCACTAATTAATAATTGCAATTATCAGTGTGAATATTGTCACACTGATCTAAATTCTGGCAATATCAAAGCTCCAAAATATGAAGTCGTAGCTAAGTTTGTAAGGGACCTATTAGAAAATGCACATAGATTGCAGTTGAAACCATATTTTGAATTTGGAGGAGGCGAAGTAACTCTTCTTAGATATTTTAGTCAACTTATCAAGTACATCCATCGTAATGATGGCATAGTCAGTATTGTTTCAAATGGCTCGAAACCGTTGAAATGGTGGATCGACAATACTCAGTTTTTGGGTGGTGTAAGCTTGAGTTATCACATTAATGACATCAAAAGTGAGTCTCATTTCATTGAGGTATCTAAAATCCTTGAAGCCTCTCAAACCACTCGTTTTCACGTCAATATCATGATGGTTCCCGAGCGTTTTGATGACTGTTTGGAGTTTGCAAACAAGTTAAAAAAGGAAGTCCGTTGTTCTATTGCTCTCCAGCCTCTTTTTGAAGGTTTCGGACATGGTGGGATTACTAAGAAGTATCCGTACACGCCCGAACAAGAACAGATAATGAGAGATTTTTGTGGTCGACCAGAGCTTAAAACACTTCCCCCTTCAGTGGCTGAGCTACAGATTAAATATGCCGATGGTACAACCAAGAATCTGTCCACTTTTGATCTCATCGCTAATGATCAAACCAATTTTGTAGGTTGGGACTGTTATGCTGGTATTGATAGTTTAGTCGTTACATTTAGCGGCGATATTTACCGTTCTTGGTGCATGCAGGATGGCCCGATAGGCTCCATCTATGATGAAAAGATTGAACTCCCGACTCTCCCTACAAAATGCAGAACCAAGATCTGTCAATGTGGTGTCGATTTGTCAGCCAAAAAAGTAAACACTAAATTGGTATCAAATAAGCAACAAAGAATTGCCGTAGCGCAACTTTAGTTTTGTTTGTGGAAAGAATTACTCGTGGTAGTAAGAGCCAAGCATTTATATCGACCTGAGTATTTTGAGGCGCAGAAGTCTGAGAATCAAGGTTCGATTTTAATCGATGCATCATTGAGTCAGCACCTATTCGTAGTTGCATCTGTGTTCGTTTTGATGACGATTATTATGTTCATTGTTTTTGCCGATTATACTCGTAGAGATACACTGAATGGCGTGGTTAGTCCGACTGGCGGTATTGTAAAGATACAGGCAAATGATGAAGGGTACGTCGAAAAAGTATCTGTTACTGAGGGCCAAAGAGTACAAGCTGGTGAGCCGCTGTATAAAATAAAAACTGAGCGATATGATAAGTTTGGCCAAGGCGTTAAACAGCAAATCGTCACAACCATTGAAAATCAAATTGCTCTGATAAATGAGCGCCGAAATAAAGAATTAGAGAAGCACCAACATCAGTTAGAGGTTATTGATGATGAATTAGTACGCTTGTCTGAAGAAGCCGGCATATTAAATATTGTTGTTGACCTATCTGAACAGGAGCTAAGCCTTGCTCAAAGTTTGGTTGATAAACAGCAAGTGTTGGTTAACAGGCACTTCATCTCAGCTATCGAACTTCAAAGGCAAAAGCTTGAGCTAATAACACTAGAGGCTAAGGTACAAACCCAGCGCTTAAGTTTACAGCAGTTGGTGAGAGAAAAAGCCAAACTAGAAGAAACGAAAGAAACGCTCCAGCTGGAACTTGACATTGCTCTGAAAGAGATAGACCGCCAACTCCAACAAATGGCTCAAAACAAAATAGAATACTTTTACCAAACGGATACTCAGGTAATTTCACCAGTTAACGGTGTGGTTGCGTCAATTTTCGTTAAGGAAGGCCACTCCGTTAATAAAGGTCAACCGCTTCTTGTTGTTATCCCAGAAGGCGAAGAGCCTGTTGTTGAGTTATATGCACCGAGTAGGAGTATAGGCTTTATTCAAGAAGGTCAAGATGTCCGATTGCGATTTGATGCGTTTCCCTATGAAAAGTTTGGTGTTCAACAAGGCATTGTTTCATCTATCTCAAAATCTGCCGTCTCTGCCGAGATGTTACCAAATAGCCCGTTGATACAAAGCCAGCTTTCGCGCACTTATGGTGGAGTAGGTTTGTACCAAGTAAGAGTTAAATTAGACAAACCCACAATTTCGGTTTACGGGGAGGAGCAAATGTTTGTACCAGGTATGACATTGACAGCAGATATTGAATTGGATACGCGCAAAGTATATGAGTGGTTGTTAGAGCCTTTGTATACCATTAAAGGGCGAATGTGATCATGCATCCAGAAGGATTGATAGATTGGGGGTGGGGAAAGAAGCTCTCTTTAATTCGACAAACAGAAAAAGCGGAATGTGGTATTGCATGCCTCGCGATGGTTGCTGATTGGCATGGTTACAAAACCGACCTGCGATCGTTAAGAGCTAAATGCGGTGTTACACAGCATGGAATGTCATTCGCACAGCTTATTGAGTGCGCTGCACTTCTTAAACTTTCTGGACGTGCGATACGCTTAGATCTTAATGAATTAGACCAATTAGCCACACCTTGTATTTTACATTGGAACTTAAACCATTTCGTTGTGCTAAAAAAAGTGAGTGGCAAGAGAATTGAAATTCACGACCCAGCCAATGGTTTATTGAAACTGAGTTATGATGAGGTCAATAAGCATTTTACAGGAATCGCACTTGAACTAATACCAACCCACGACTTTGAAGAAAAAGTTGAAAGTAAAGCGGTTAGGCTATCAACTTTGATTGGTAAAACCGTTGGCCTCAAAGGAGCATTAGGCCGAATTTTTATGTTCGCATTGGTATTAGAGGTGTTAGCGCTTACCTTACCCATCTTCAACCAGATTGTGATTGATGAAGTGTTGGTAGGGTATGACAAAAACCTCCTTTTACTCGTCGTTGGAGCCTTACTTATGGTGGCAGCGTCGCAAACCCTAATCGGTCTTGCTCAGCAATGGACGACAATCAAGCTATCAGTGAATTTTAACATGCAGTGGGCGGCAAATGTTTTCCATCATTTGTTCCGATTACCTATAGATTGGTTTGAAAAAAGGGATATCGGAAGCATTAGTGCTAAATTCTCCGCTGTAGATGTCATTCAACAAACGTTAACGACTAGTGCTATTCAGGCTCTACTCGACTTAGTTTTAGTGGTTGGAACACTTTCGGTTATGTTGGTTTACAGCCCTCAGTTATCACTAATTGCGATTGTCGCTTCACTTGGTTACATCGCTCTCAGGTTTGCTTGGTTTGGTGCTTTTAAACGAGCAGAGGAAAACACTTGGGAGGCCAGCACTCAAGAAGAAAGTTATTTTATAGAGACAGTTCGTGGGGTGTTGAGTTTAAGAGTTAACGGAACGCTACCATGGCGCGAGTCTTCTTGGCGGAACCTCAATATTAACCGAAGAAATGCCCAGCTACATGAGCAAAAGCTTGTGATGATCTACAACACAATGAATGTGACGATTGTTAGTCTTGTGTCAGCGACGGTTCTCTGGTTTGGTGCAAACTTAGTATTAGATGGACTCTTTACAATCGGCATGTTAATGGCTTTCCTTTCATATCAAGGTCGATTTTCTGCCAGTATTAGCTCATTAATTGATAAGTATTTCGAGTTTAAGATGTTATCTGTATATAACGAACGTTTAGCGGATATCGTTTTAACTGAGAAAGATGTGGAAAGCGATCCTGATGCTCTAGGGCAGCCCGTTTTAACCAATAATTCAAGCGATACTGTTATCGAATTTGACAATGTATTCTTCTCCTACGGAAAAGATCAGCCTTCTATTCTTAACGGCGCTAGCTTTAGTATAAAAAATAATGAGATTGTCGCGTTAGTCGGTCCATCTGGTTGTGGTAAATCAACAATTTCTAAACTGTTATTAGGTATTTATTCCGTTACGTCAGGTAACATTAACTATTTTGGCAATAAGTCGACAGCCTCCAAATCTCTTAGAACTCAAGTCGGTGCAGTATTACAAGAAGACCAACTGTTTAGTGGTTCAATTATCGAGAATATAACTTTCTTCGCTGGCGATTTAGATGAAGAGTGGCTTGTTGAGTGTGCTCGTAGGGCGGGAGTTCATGATGACATTGAACGTCTCAATATGGGGTACCACACTTTGGTTGGCGAGATGGGGTCTAGTCTTTCTGGAGGCCAAAAACAAAGAATTCTCATTGCGAGAGCGCTGTATAAAAAACCCAAGTTTCTATTGTTGGACGAGGCGACGAGTAGCTTAGACATCTATACGGAGTCGTTTGTTTGCCAAATGTTTAAAGAGATCAATACCCCTATTTTGATGATTGCTCACCGTCCGGAGACGATAGCATCGGCTGATCGAGTGCTGCTGATGGAAAGTGGTCTAGTTCAGGAAATTCCAAATAACTTTAAGCAGGGGAATTAAGATGTATAACCACGAAAGAATACTCTGTCCAGACAATCATTCGGCGTTATCTGAAGTTGAATTGATGGAACAATATAGCAAGTTCTTTGGCTCGGATAATTGGGTGACATTTTCCGGGTGCCCTTCGATAACTATGACTCAAATTGGCTCAAATGGGTTTGAGGGTTTGGAGAATGGAAGAGAAGTAATTTCCATTGATTCAGGATGTTACATAGAGTCTTCTCATTTTCCCGCTTTTCCTTCTGGAGTATCTAAACTGACAAGTGTTTCTGTTAATAACAGGCCATTTGGAAGAATACTTATCGGCAAAGGATGTGTGCTCCAAGGCACTTCCATCTGTGCTTACGACAAAGTTTCAATAGGAAACAATGTGATTTTTGGCCCTAATACAGTGATTATGGATTGCAGCGGCCATGCGCTTACAAAGCGAGGCCATCCGGGTGAGCTTGATAGGCTTAAAGCCGAGCCAGTCATAATTGGCAACGACGTTTGGATCGGCTACGGGTGTATTATTCTTCCTGGGGTAAAGGTTGGTGATGGCGCCGTTATTGGGGCCGGTAGCGTCGTGACAAAAGATATACCTGCTAACTGCATGGCTGCTGGCAACCCATGCACTGTCAAAAAAATAGAATTAAGCTAACTGAAAATAGAGGGCTTTGTTTCGTAAATCGATGGAACTAAATCCAAAGTTTGCGATCTGATCGGCTACATTCATTCAAGCCTGTAGTCTCATGTCTAAACCTCGTTACAAAAAAGCAGCTGGAAGAAATACAATCAAACTCTCATCAGCCGAGGCTCTGCCACCCTAATCGCAGAATCGATTTGTCGCGACATACATACGGAGTTGGGGCTAACGGCATCGGCAGGTATTGCGCCAATTAAGTTTCTTGCCAAAGTTGCTTCAGACATGAACAAGCCCAATGGCCAGTTTGTGATTCCACCCGATAAAGTCCAAGAGGTAGTCGATAAATTGCCTTTGGAAAAGATCCCAGGTGTTGGCAAAGTGAGTTTGGAGAAGCTGCACCAAGCTGGCTTCTATCTATGTGAAGACATAAAAAACAGTGATTACCGTGAGTTGTTGCGCCAATTTGGGCGCCAAGGCGCTTCATTGTGGAAGCGCAGCCATGGTATTGATGACCGCGAAGTGGTGGTGGAACGCGAGCGTAAATCGGTTGGGGTAGAGCGTACGTTTAGCGAAAACATTGCTACTTACGATGAGTGCTGGCAGGTGATCGAAGATAAGCTCTTCCCTGAACTAGAGAGACGTTTAGAGAAAGCCAGCCCGGATAAGTCGATCATTAAGCAGGGTATCAAGCTCAAGT
>NZ_JAHGAH010000297.1:0-4458 GCF_030248475.1 Vibrio sp. D173a | reverse complement strand
AATCCATGTCATTCGTTATAGCTCAGGGGTAACATGAAGTATAAGTTAATTAAATCAATGGCTCACAATTTCACTCACTCATTTGTTGGTGGGTGCAACTATTTTGATGACGCATTTATATTTGAAGATTTATATACTTTAGCTCGCCTGAACAAAGGTAATCCAGTTCAGATTTCTTGGGTTCCAGCTCGTACTGAGGAGTTGTTTAGGCTTACTCCGAGAATTAGAAAATCAATAGGTTACTACCGAGAATGGCTTCCGAAACATGCGGCTAGTCACAATGTTTCTTTAGATTGCCTCAAAGAGTTTTATCTTCAAGTCTACATGGCTAAAAATCACCAGGTATATGTTAAAGCCATTACAATTGATGACCGGGGTAAGAGAGTTGAGCAATACGTTTACGCTTGAGCTATAACAATTTAAGAGTGATTCAGCACGCTTGGCATTTTTGGTTTGAGTTAAGTCGAGTGATTACGGTGGTCTATTGAGTGTCGTGGTCGCGTGCTTCACACCTTAATTGGGCGTTGATATGCGACCCAGAAATAGGAGTTTCGAGTGGAAGAAATAATTGATCAGTTAGTTGCTCAGGGCTATGAAGTATCTGGTAGCAATTCAAGTATTCGAGTGAAGATGGGGGCATTAACGGGTAAGGCGATTATTCGTAAAAGTGCCTATTCAAATACTTTTGTGGTGTCTACTCATACTTGGACTCAGCTTATCGCTTTGACGCTGGTGCTTTTTTCAATTCTATCGTCGCTTTTTAGTCAGTGGGGACAGCCAGAGTTAAGTGGCGCAATGTGGTTTAGTTTTTCGATCGGCATTCCTGTAGTGATAATGGGTTTTGTATCCGCAATTATTGCTGAAATTCATTTGCAGCCCGTCCGCCAGATCGTAAGAATGGCAAATTCAAAGCTATCATCACCAGTCGCATAACAAGTGTTTAAGGTTTTAAGATACTTTATCTAATCTCAGATAAGCACGTTAGAGCCATTAATCTAACGCGTTTATGTCCAACTTTGAGTTAGTACACTCAAAACCAACGATCTCTCCATCTACAAGTTTGAAGCGCAGCAATTGCTGCGTTTCACTATATTTGTCTCAAACATCCCCAAAAACTCAAACCATGAAATTCCTTCATGTTCAACGTGAAGTATTACCAATGTTATTCAAGTAACGAAGCAAGTATAAAAAACAGACTGCTCTGGTGTTAGGCACTGTGACAGCTGTTTTTGAACTGAATTTTCGAAGTAAACGCTGCACACACTGACGATTGGGAAAATCAAAAAACACAACCATCCCCAAAGCAGAGTTAGGAATCAGTCAGTGTTTATCTAAGGAAATAGGATACCAACTCACCATGAATAACGATTTTAATTTTGCTATCAAGAGCATCCGTTTTGATGAGAACTACCAACCATCAGACAGCACGCGCATCACGACCAACTTTGCCAACCTAGCTCGTGGTGACAGCCGCCAGAATAACCTTCGCAATGCACTGCGTATGATCGACAATCGTTTTAACGCCTTGGCACATTGGGATAACCCGAATGGCGATCGTTACAGTGTCGAGTTGGAAATCATCTCTGTGGATATGGACATCCAAGGCAGTGGTGAAGCGTTCCCTTCTATCGAAGTGCTTAAAACCAACATTGTTGACCGCAAAACCAATGAACGCATCGAAGGCATTGTGGGTAACAACTTCTCTTCTTATGTGCGCGATTACGACTTTAGCGTTCTGCTGTTAGACCACAACAAAGACCAGCCTCAATTTAGTATTCCTGCTGATTTTGGTGAGCTACACGGCAAGCTGTTTAAAGCGTTTGTGAAGTCAGAATCGTACCAACAACATTTCCAAAAGCCGCCAGTGATTTGCTTGAGCGTATCGGACAACAAGGTTTACCGCCGTACTGACAACCAGCATCCAGTGTTGGGTTTTGAATACCAGCCAAACGAATCGTCATTGACCGAACAGTACTTCAAAAAGATGGGCCTACAGGTGCGCTACTTTATGCCGCCAAACAGTGTTGCTCCGTTGGCGTTCTACTTCTTCGGTGACCTGTTGAATGACTATTCGAACCTAGAGCTGATCAGTACCATCAGCACTATGGAGACGTTCCAAAAGATTTATCGCCCAGAGATTTACAACGCGAACGCGGTAGCCGGCCAGTGTTACCAACCGAACTTGAAGAATCTCGATCACTCGTTAACCCAAATCGTTTATGACCGCGAAGAGCGCAGCCAGCTTGCGAAAGAGCAAGGGAAGTTTGCTGAGGAGCACTTCATCAAGCCTTATCAAGCGATCCTTGAGCAATGGTCTGCAAATTACGCGTAATCGAAAACGAGAATCTAGAAGGGAATAACGATGAAAACACTATTACCGACTTCAACGGCGGGCAGCTTACCTAAGCCTTCTTGGCTGGCTCAACCAGAGACGCTTTGGTCACCTTGGAAACTGCAAGGCGACGAACTGATTGATGGCAAACGCGATGCGCTGCGAGTCTCTTTACAGGAGCAAGAACTGGCAGGGGTCGATATTGTCAGTGACGGTGAACAAACTCGCCAACACTTTGTGACGACCTTTATTGAACACCTTAGTGGCGTAGACTTCGAGAACCGCAAAACCGTGACCATTCGTAATCGTTATGACGCGAGTGTACCGACGGTTGTTGGCCCAGTTAGCCGAACCAAACCTGTATTTGTGGAAGATGCGAAGTTCTTACGTCAGCAAACCAAACAACCGATCAAGTGGGCGCTACCGGGACCAATGACGATGATCGATACACTGTATGATGATCACTACGGTAGCCGTGAAAAACTGGCTTGGGAATTCGCAAAGATCCTTAACCAAGAGGCGAAAGAACTTGAAGCGGCGGGCGTTGATATTATCCAATTTGATGAGCCCGCATTTAATGTGTTCTTTGATGATGTGAACGAGTGGGGCATAGCTTGCTTAGAACGAGCCATCGAAGGGCTAAAGTGCGAAACCGCAGTACATATCTGCTATGGCTACGGCATCAAAGCCAACACGGATTGGAAGAAAACGCTGGGCTCTGAGTGGCGACAGTACGAAGAGGTATTCCCGAAGTTGCAGAAATCCAATATCGATATCATCTCGCTTGAGTGTCATAACTCGCGTGTGCCTATCGAACTATTAGAACTTATCCGCGGCAAAAAAGTGATGGTTGGTGCAATTGATGTGGCAACCAACGAGATTGAAACACCAGAAGAGGTTGCGGAAACCCTGCGTGAAGCACTTAAGTACGTCGACGCCGACAAACTTTACCCATGCACTAACTGCGGCATGGCGCCTCTCTCTCGTGAAGTTTCAACGGCAAAGCTTAATGCTCTCAGCGCAGGAGCAGAGATCATTCGAAAAGAGTTGGCGGGTTGAGTCTTTAGCAATACTCGATACTCAGTTATCAACCCCTAGATAAACAAAACCAAGAGCTCGGCTCTTGGTTTTTCTGTTTACGAACGATGATTAATGCCAAGCTTCTCTAAATCATTCTTTGAATAAACTCCAACATGTTGGCTCTTGCTGGTGTCGGGTTTTGCTTAAGTAGCCTGTCCGTGAAGTCATACAAGCTTTCGCTAGTTTGCGAGCTTAGAGCTTCAACGCTTGCTCCATGATCAATGAGGTATAGAAACGACTCATAATCGTCAGATAAAACGGCACTGTGTAAAGGTGGAAGAGAAAGTCCGTCTAGGGTGTTGATGCTGTTGATATCTGCCCCTTGTTGTAACAGCACATTGGCGACTTTGAACTTATTCTCATGATCTGAGTTCAATATCGTCATAATACCAAGCTCAGAGTTGATTGAATCAATATAGCTTTCACTCAGATTGAAGGTCTCGATATAGGTTAAGCAGGCGCTGTCATTGAAGAGGACAATATTGCTACCTAAAGCACAGAGCACAAGTCTTTCATCATCAACTGAGCTCGCGAAGACGGTAACCGTGGCAGCGAAGGCAACCAAAATTGCAGTTAACTTTTTTAGCATAGTTACGCCCAGAGTTTGAGTTTTGTGTTTTGGGGAATGATGTACTCAGGTGTTTTAAGCGGCAGCTCTGAGTTTTTTGCCAGACCATTGATAAACATATCTAACCTTGTTTTAAACTTTAAGCTCAATGCTTTAACGACAAGTTCGTATACTTTTATCTTTCTCAAATCTGACTTGGTAGCGTGTTGGAAGTAATGAGAAGCGAACCCTTTTCCAGCCTTTAACAACACATCTTTTATTGGCGCCGTCGGGTTTACCGTACTTTCCCATAGGCTCTGAATAAAGCCAATTTTGAAGGAAGCGTCTATCGCTTCTAGCAGTAATGCTTGAGCAAAGCCTCTTACCTCATCAGTGACTATCATTTCATCAATCTGAGCTTTTGGTGTGCCAGAGAAAATGAACTTTAATATCTCCTTCGTCTCTTTCTCGTTGAAGAGCAGAGAAGTGGCCCCCAATT
>NZ_JAHGAH010000296.1:0-1438 GCF_030248475.1 Vibrio sp. D173a | reverse complement strand
CTGCATTTTCGAGCAGCTCTTTTTTGCATGTAGAAATTTGGTTAGCGTGAAGCTTGTATTTCTGAGCTAACTCAGCGACAGTTTTATCACCTCTAGCAGCATCAAGCGCCACCTTAGCTTTAAATTCGGGTGAGTGGTTTCTACGTTTTCTAGTCATAATCTGTTCCAGTATTTTTAGGTACTATACAAACAGATCAATCACTTAAAGTCATGTCCGAAAATTGGGGACCACTTCTTTGGCGACATGTTCCCCTACGTATAGACAGCAGGCCTAGTTGGGCCTGCTCGATTTTACTTCGTTAAAGGTTTCAGTTTCTGAACTGAACAACGAAAGCTAAGTCGTGAAGTATAGACATCCGACTCTAAATCTTCTCCGCTACGTCCAAAGGTCATTTTGTTGCTTACGCTATCGCGTAAAACTTTTTGTGTTCCTGTATTTGGACCTACAGGATTAGTTTCCGCTGAGCTGAGGTAATAGTCTTTTTCGTACCAATCATTAACCCATTCAGAAATACCATTGCTCATCCCATAAATACCCAAGGGATTAGCAGGCCATTGACCGATATATTCCTCAGTACTAATGCTGCTATTGACTTCTGTAGCTAGTATATCTTTGAATTTGGCTAAATTTGAATCGTAATATTGCCCTTCCTGAAGAGAGCGGTAACCATCATTGGTTGCATAATAGTAATGCTGTCCACGGCTTCGAGCTGCGAATTCCCACTGTGCCTCGGTGGGAAGGTCAAAAGGTAAATTGGATACCTCTCCTAGCCACTGACAATAATCTTTACTCTCTTGCCATGCTTTGGTCTTCGCAACTTTCTTATGCTTCAAATGCCGCTTGATTAAAGTAGAATATTCTTCTGTACCGCGTTCAACAGCTTCTTTAAGTTGTACATACCCTTTTAGTTTGTTGGCTGCTACCGGTAATCCATTTATTTGGCGCATCCACTCCATATCCAAGAAGCTCGTTTCAAACTTAGATATCGAATAAGAGTCGAGGGTTACCCTGTGCAAGTATTGAGCACCAAACATACTACTCGCAAAATGACTTAAACACTGCGCATCAGGAGACCAATCTAAATGGTTCTCAGATTTTGAAGGGAAATCACAATCCATCTTGAAATCACCCATATCAAAGCTTCCGCCTTCGACGAACACCATGTTCTCGATCGCTCTCACCACCACTTCTGCCGCTTTCTGCTTCTGCTCTGGAGTTGCTTCTGGGTAGAGCTTATTGATATTCGTCGTTATCGTATCTATTTGCTTTTGTGAGACGGTCTCGCTAGACACCTTAATTGCTGAACTTTCGCTGTTGCACGCAACCAATAAGGGAAGCAGGCAAGCCATACCTAACCATCTGTTTTTCATTTGGTATTCCTTTTACTTTATGAGCATATTTTACGCAAAAATAAAAGGAGAGAACAGTTTCAAAGCC
>NZ_JAHGAH010000295.1:0-2135 GCF_030248475.1 Vibrio sp. D173a | reverse complement strand
CGTCTCCAAAGGCATTCATCCACGGGTAAACCCGTGGTTTTCTGTATCCACAGTATAAATATTCCCCTATTTATCTTAAGTTTATCCAGATCGCGTCGATAAAGTAGTCGAAGCCTTTCAGTACTCATCTGTACCTGAATCGTCTTAAGCAACCTATTGTCACCACCGGTGATGTCGATCTTTTTATCTATTGAGAAGGTAAGACAATGAGAAGTTCCATAAAACTTAAAATTCAGATTGCAATCGCAGTCATTATTGCCATTGTTAGTGGCGTTCAAGCTTGGGTTTCCGTAAATCAGTTGCGTGATGAAACCACCTCGACACTGAGCAGAGAGATGGAAAACATCTCAGCATCAACCAATCGATACATCAGCGATTGGTTGGCGATTCGTAGTGAAATGATGCTAGCGAATGAAGATGTCATTCTCGATTCGACAGACGCAGATAGAGAGATGCTGTTAACCAAGCGAGCTGGGCAATTTCTCTCGGTTTATGCCGGTTTTTCTGATGGTTCAATTGCTTACGGTGATAAAACTGAATCGTGGCCAGCTGATTACGACCCACGAACTCGCCCTTGGTATAAAGATGCGATGGCAAAGTCTGGCTTAATCATCACAGAACCTTATCAAGATTTTGACGGCAGCATCGTTGTCAGCTTTGCCAAAGCCTTCAACCAAGGCAAGCAAGGTGTGTTAGCTGCCGATCTCGCGGTGACAGATATCATCGATGAAGTCCTAAATATTCAATTAGATAATGATGGATTTGCCTTTTTAGTCGATGGAAAAAATAACATCGTTGCTTACCAAGACGCCAAGCTAAGCCATAAACCTTTAACGACGCTCAACCCTGAACTGAGTGCCGCTAGCATGAATAAACTGAGTCAAGACGCTCAGTTAGCGACCATCTCTTGGCCAAACCAAGGGGAAAAGCTCATTTACGTCGCCAAAGTGCCTAACACGGATTGGTCATTAGGTATTGTTGAAGATAAGCAAATGGCGTATGCCTCTGTTTCTGAGCAAGTGACGTTTACGGCTATCGCTTCTATCGTTCTTTACTTGATCATCGCAGCCATCAGCACCTACGTCATCACTCGCTTACTCAAGCCACTTCAAACTCTCTCTACGGCTTTAGAGGAACTTTCTCAAGGGGAAGGTGACCTGACTCAGCGCATCAAGATTGAACGTATGGATGAGATTGGAGAACTGGCGACACACGTGAACCAGTTCCTTGCTCAAATGCAGACCATGTTGAAGAGTATTGTTGAAAACAGTGAGCAACTTTCGGAACAAGCAAATCAAGCAAATGAGCTATCTGCGATGGCTGCGGGTCGTGTTGAACATCAGCAAAATGACGTCAACCAAATTGCTACTGCTATTCATGAGATGTCAGCAACCGCTGCTGAGGTAGCAAGCCACGCAGAGCTAACAGCGAGCGCTTCGCAAAACTCCGCATCTGCTTGTATGGAAGGGCAAAACGTCATCCAGAAAAACCGTGAAGCGATTGTCGAACTGGCTGAACAAGTCAGTGATGCCGCCAGTGTGATTTCAGAGCTAGAAGCAAACACGCAAAGCATCAACCAAATCCTATCGACTATCCAAGGCATTGCTGAACAAACTAACTTGTTGGCACTTAACGCGGCAATTGAAGCGGCTCGTGCTGGTGAGCAAGGTCGCGGTTTTGCCGTGGTTGCCGATGAAGTACGTGTACTTAGCCAGCGCACCCATGGTTCGACGGAAGAAATCCGCACCATGATCGAAACATTGCAAAACAACACCAAGCTGGCAGTTAATAGCATGCAAACCAGCACCAGTTTGGCAGATACTAGCGTGGATTATGCTCAGCAAGCGCACGACAGCTTAACCAGCATCACCAACTCGATCACTGAGATCAACGACATGGCGATGCAAATCGCAAGCGCTGCAGAAGAGCAACGCGCGGTAAGCGAAGACATCAGCCGCAACACACAAGGCATTAAAGACGATGCCGACATGATTGCCGAACAATCGCTTAAAGGCAGTGAAGGCGCACGCCAGATGTACGATACCGCCAATACCATGCGTGAGAACATCAGTCGTTTAAAAGTGTAACCCTCCCTATCAAAAGCAGCTCAACGAGCTAATGCCGATCAGTTAAGA
>NZ_JAHGAH010000294.1:0-2039 GCF_030248475.1 Vibrio sp. D173a | reverse complement strand
CATCGTTCAAAACATCAACGTTATCATCCAGAGGTGACACGATATCCATATTTGCCACCTTACTTGTTTGTTCCGCTCTCCATTTATCCCAGCCAGATAAATCAATTTCACCTTTTAGCAAAATCGTATTTTCATTGCCAACATCAATACCATTCCGAGTTAATGATTCAATAGGCACGATTTCTTGATTATCCAGTTGCTTCACTTTCTTTACTAACACTTTCAGTGTTGGTAAATGAGGCTGTATTGAAACCCACTGCTGCCATCCAAAAAGCGATTGTTCGTAAAGCGCACAAACATCCCCTCTTTAATACCGACAATCACTTGGCTGTCTTTTACCAATTCCAACTTATCTTCAATATTCACAAAATAAACTCCGAGAATAAGGCGCCAACCATAAGGATGGCGCCAAAAATATTAAAATTTAAACGTTAAACGCTGAACGTAAAACACTAATGATTTTTTGAGATGCAGCTCGCGTAGTAACCGGCCGGATATGAGACGATGTCGTTACGGCCATCGCGGAGGTCAATCCACCAGAAGCCTCTGTCAACGTATGGTTTAGTACCTTCCGTCTTCGACCAGTATCCATATCCGAGCGGCCAACCCAAATTGGTCCACACGTTGCCATGATGGCGAAAAAGTCCACGCAACTCATCCAGTGTTGGGCGATCCCAATTTGTTACTCCACGAAACTCTAACTCATTTAGCTTTTGGCACCAACGGTCAAAATCCGAGCCAACACCACCAGGGTGATCAAGAGGTATTTGTGAAGCAGAATTTCTTCCATCACCCTGACTAAACGCCGCAAATTGACCACGGGCAGGCCCCCCAGTTCCATCCTCTGTAAATAGACCTCCAAACAATTCATCACGTTCTACACCCGAACTTTCTAGTACATCCATACCTTCTGGGAGATACCCAAGACGTTCCACCACTTCCCAGCTTGGCGTGCTGGTAAACCAGTTTCCATCAGCATCATCAGCAACTTTCAGACAGTAGCCTGTAGCATTGCTTTTGTCGTCGTCGTTTATGCCAACACCACAAGTCGGCGGTGTCGGCACATCTGTCGGATCTGTCGGATCTGGCGGATTTGGTGAAACAAACGTTATCTCGTCGGTATCGAAAAGTCGAGTTCCCGTAGATTGGGGGGTATAACTTGCGGTGACAGTAACAGTTCTAGAGGCATCAGTTGTCGAACTATCCTTCCAAACATATCCTACCCTCTGCTTACCCTGAGTATTCGTAACTGTAGCGCCAATACGCTCGACAGATTCGTCCTCAGACGTCGTAAAGGTTACCGGGCGCCCCACCACCGGATTGTTATTGGCGTCCATCATTGTCGCCTCAACGATATTACCACCTGGATCCTCATATGTTACACCAGTTTTGATGACCTCAAGCTCTAAATCAGCAGTAGCTTCATCCCCAATAAACTTCACATTTTGCGTCAACAACGTTTCGCCGTTGTACTTGATATTGACCGGAACCTGTCCTGCTTCCCAAGTTTTTAAGGCAAACTTGGCTACCCCTTTGTCGTTTGTAGAGAGAGTTGTATCGTCAAAGGTCACATTAGTCCGGTTGGGGGTTGACGCCTCAAGCCACTCACCTTCTACAGGCCTATCGTCCCGAGTCAGCTTCACCGCTACGACTGCCTGGTCGGCATTATCCGCTACCGCCTCAAGCTGAGATTCGGCGTCCACCACAACAAGGCCCGCGTCATTCATGCAAGTCACATAGTAACCAAGGTTGCTGAATGCCGGTTCTGGTAACCCGCTCCTCAAATCAATCAGCTGACCAAAAGCATCATTCTTCGCCCAATAAGGCAGATCCACCGGCCAACCGTCGTAAACATCCGGACCGCCGTTGTAGATGGCAAGCGCCTTTAGTTCATCAGAAGTCGGCAAGCGTCCCTTATTTTGACAGGAGTCTTCAGCGGCAGCGAGGGTAAACGTCGCCACGTCAAACCCATTATCATCAAAATTAGAACTCGTAGAAGTGACTCCTTGTGACTCTGCTTCTGATCTCGTCAATGGACC
>NZ_JAHGAH010000293.1:0-17566 GCF_030248475.1 Vibrio sp. D173a | reverse complement strand
TGGGGCGCATACACTCATTCAAAGGTTTTAGCTTAGAATTATCAGGATAGTACCTGCCAGCGTCATCAAGATATTGGCAATCGCGTACGTGCCTGCATAACCCAGAGCTGGAATTGTCGACTTCGCGTATTCGTTCACTACGTCCATTGCTGGTGCACATGTACGCGCACCGATGATGGCACCAAAGAGTAGGGCGCGGTTCATCTTAAGCACGTAAGCGCCAACTAGGTAAGCAAGCACGACAGGCACAACGCTGACGATAAACGCCAAACCGATGATCTGCGGACCGACTTGTGAAAGGTGCTCAAAAATCTTACCACCAGCGCTCAAACCAATTCCGACCATAAAGAACATCAGCCCTAAGTCTTTGACCATGTTCAGTGCCCCCTGTGGAACATAACCAAAAGTGGGGTGGTTTGCTCGTAGGAAGCCCAGTGTGATGCCAGAAAGTAATAGGCCGACTGCGTTACCTAAGCTGAATGACACTTGACCAAACGTCATGGTCACCAAGCCAAACATAATGCCCAGAATAAAGAAGCTACAAAATGCGAGTAAGTCTGCCATCTGGCTGTGGATCGAGATGAAACCGATTTTCTCAGCAAGGCCATGAACACGACTCTTTTCACCACTCACCTGAAGTACATCACCTTTAGCGAGAACAATGTCTAAATCCATCGGCATTTCAATTTGAGCACGTACTACGCGGTTCAAGAAACAGCCGAATTCCGATAGGTTCAAATCAGATAAACGCTTACCAGCAATTGCATCGCTTTTAACCACGATCTCTTCTTCGACAATTCGAAGGTCAAGTAGGTTACGGTCGAATACTTCTTTGCCGTTACGGAAACTTGGGTCAAGACGTGCGTGGCTGTCTGGGAAACCGACTAGTGCGATTTCGTCACCTTCTTGCAGGATTGCGTCACCATCCGGGTGGGCAAGAATCCCGTTACGACGAATACGTTCAATGTAACAACCTGTCTGGCGGTAAATGCCCAGCTCACGAAGGTTCTTCCCATCTGTCCAGTCAATCAGCTCAGGGCCAACACGGTACGCACGGATAATCGGCAGGTACACCTTACGTTGGCTAGAGTTACCAAGTCCACGCTCTTGTGCGATCTGCTGCGCTGAATCCGATAGGTTTTGCTTTTGCAGTTTTGGCAGCAGTTTGGCGAACATGATCATACTGATCAAACCTACCAGATAAGCCATCGCGTAACCGACGGATAGATTTTCTAATACCAAAGAAAAATCCATGTTACGCGGAATGGTTGCAAGACCAGAGTTTAAAGCATCTTGTGCACCTACCAGAACAGGCGTAGCGGTAAGAGCGCCCGCCATCATGCCGGCAGATAAACCAAAATCAAGGCCCATGTAGTGGCTGCAAAAGTAGGTAAGACCTACCGCAGAGACTAATACGGTCATACTTAGAATAAAGTAATGCTTACCGTCTCGGAAAAAAATGCCGAAGAAGTTAGGCCCAGCTTCAATACCTACACAGTAGATAAACAGCATAAAGCCGATGGTTAAGGCCTCTGCATTAAAAGAAAAGCCAAGATGGCCCATTACGAGAGAAGTAATGAGAACGCCAATAGAATTGCCTAACTGCAACTTTCCAAAGCGAATTTTGCCAAAGGCAAGGCCAATTGCTAATACGACGAAGATTAGAAGAATGGGGTTTTGTTCGAGAAGGTGTACGACGTCTATGTTCACTGCGTGGCTCGGGTAAGGTGTGTGCCAAATAAAATAGTTAAGAATTTCGAATTGTAACTAAATATGGAAAAAAGATAAGTGAAATTTTTTAGTTTTTACTATTACTTGACGTAGGGGAGTTCTAATTTGGAAATATAATAAAAAAGCCGCTAATAGCGGCTTTAAAAAATCAGTAATTTGAATTACTCGTCGAACAGACCTAGGTGTTCTTTTGCGTAAGCTTCAAAGTCATCACAACCACCGATGTGAGTTTGGTCGATGAAGATTTGAGGAACAGTTTCTACTGGCTTACCAACTGTTTTCTCTAGGTCAGCTTTAGAAATGCCTTCAGCGTGGATATCTACGTAACGGTAGTTGAAGTCATCACGTTTTGCTTTTAGCGTTTCTGCGTGCTCTTTTGCACGAACACAGAATGGACAAGCTGGGCGACCAAAGATAACTACGAACATAATCTTATTTCTCCTAAAATCTCTTCTTGTAGAAAGCGACACTAGACTTCATGTCGGTACACGCCTTCATTTGTTGGGATAACTATGCCCGATCCAGTTACGGAAATAAAGTAGCAATTACCTCTTGTCTCGATAGGTGAAATCTATCGTATAAAAACTGAACGCGCACTAAGCTTATAGCCAAGAAAAGTCACTTTTAAGGGCAATTCTTAATCGTTTAAATGGCGTGTTAAGTATGTGAAGTGACGCATAAAAACATACTTAATGTAGGGTTAATGGCGGCAAGGTGCACTCGGTCAACTTTTTTTTGCTGAAAGCATAGCACTCTAGTGTGAGTTGTTGTTTGGGGAGGAAGTGTATGTTTCAGTTTATGACTGCGACACGGATTATCTTCGGCGAGGGGGCGCTCCAATCTTCGCTGTCTGTAATCAATCAATTTGGCTACAGCGTTTTACTGGTCACGGGTAAAGATACGCAACGAGCCACACCTATCATTAATTATCTAAAAGCGCAGAACATGCGTTATCAGCATGTCGCCATTAATGGCGAACCTAATATCACCATGGTGGAAGAAACTGCCGTGCTCGGACGTAATTTTCAGCCGGACATGGTCATTGCAATTGGTGGGGGCAGTGTCATTGATATGGGCAAAGCACTTGCCGCTATCATCCCCAACCAAGGTGATGTCTATGATTACGTCGAAGTGGTTGGGCGAAACGTACCTTTAAAAACCAAACCGATTCATTTTATTGCAATTCCTACGACAGCAAGTACTGGATCTGAAGTGACCAGAAATGCGGTGCTTAAGTCGGGGCAAGATCAAGTGAAGGTCAGTTTAAGAAGCCCGGAAATGCTTGCTGATGTAGCGATAGTCGATCCAACGTTAACCTATGGCACTGATCAATATACCTCTGGTCGCGGCGCGATGGATGCGTTCACTCACCTTATGGAAGCTTACGTATGTGGTGATCCTAATCCGCTCACTGACATGGTGTGTGAGGAAGGGTTGCGTCGTTTAAGCCGTTCGGTCATTGCAGGGTGTAAGCAAGACAGTCACAAAGCCAGAGCAGACCTTTCTTTTGCAGCACTTTTGGGTGGAATGGCCATCACCAACGCTAAGCTAGGCGCTGCGCAAAGCTAGGCGCTGCGCACGGTTTAGCTTCTGCATTGGGTGGCAAGCTTGATGCTCCTCACAGTGTCATTACCGCGCGTTTGGCTCCTCATGTTATGCAAGAAAACATCAATGCTGCAAAAAGGGCAGGGCGCAGCGACGTAATAAGTCGTTACAAGCGATTGGCGCAACTCGTCACGGAAAGAACCAATGCCAATGAGCATGACGGCGTACTTTGGGTGAGAATGGTGCTGGATAAACTTGAGTTACCTCAGCTTGGAAAATTTGGTGTGTGTCAGACGTCGTTTGAGCAAGTCGCTGATGATGCACTAAAGTCAGTCGCTATCAAAGGCAACCCATTACCGCTTACACAAGATCGTTTGGTGTACATTCTTCGCCAAGTATGTGATTGCAGCGATGCCTGCGTGGGCGAGAGTGAGGGTAGCCAACATGTAAGCTCAGTAGAGGTGTTGGAGTCACGTTCTGATCTCTCAGATGTGAATCAATAGAAATACGATTGACCAGATACGAAAAGGGGAGCTATTTAGCTCCCCTTTCTATTTTTTATTACTGACTAAGTCGATTCGTTAGTATTGACTCAGCTTGTCGTAGCGGCTGTCTTTCAGCGCGTCTTTTACTCGCTTCAAGTTCTCACGGAAGCCAGTGCCACGGCGCAGAGTAAAGCCAGTGGCTAGCACATCGATCACCGTCATTTGTACTACGCGACTTGCCATTGGCATGTAAACGTCAGTGTCTTCTGGTACGTCTAGAGTAATAGCCAGTGAGCTTGCTTTCTCTAGCGGTGAATCTTTTGCTGTGATAGCAATAACGGTTGCACCGTTTTCACGTGCAAGGTTCGCAATCTCAACTTGGCTCTTAGTGCGACCCGTATGAGAAATCAGAACGATCACGTCGTTATCGCTGCAGTTAATGCAGCTCATGCGTTGCATTACGATGTCTTCAAAACAAGTAATTGGAATGTTGAAGCGGATAAACTTGTTTTGAGCGTCACGCGCAACAGAAGAAGAGGCGCCTACACCGAAGAATGAGATGCGCTTCGCTTGAGTCAGCAGATCAACCGCACGGTTAACTTGCATCGCATCAAGGCTGTTTTTCGCAACATCCAAACACGCCATTGTCGATTCAAAAATCTTGTGCGTGTAGGCATCAGGGCCATCGTCTTCTTCCACGTTACGGTTAACGTAAGGTGTACCATTGGCAAGGCTTTGCGCAAGGTGAAGTTTAAAGTCCGGGAAACCTTTGGTATCCAGACGGCGACAGAAACGGTTTACAGTAGGCTCACTCACGTCAGCCATTTTCGCTAACGTTGCAATGCTTGAATGAATTGCAGTTTGTGGAGACGCCATAATTACTTCCGCAACTTTGCGCTCTGACTTACTGAAATTCTCCAGATTTTTTTGAATTTTTTCTAATGTATTCATAGTGTTAACGAGGGTATAGAGAACAACTCGCTGGCTCTGCTAACGGGTGGAAACCCAAGGGCTTCTCGGTCTAGAGGGGCGTTAACGAAAACTACCAGCGCCATAAAATCAGTATAAACCCGATCCTCAATCTGGCTAAACCAAATACGGTTACTATTTCGTGAGAATTTGACAAGCCTCAAACAAAATGTTGTAAAAACTACAGAATTGGATGTGGGATAGTTGGTTTGTTGCTCTAGTGGCACGATAATGATGTTTGAGTTACACCAAAACGAAAGAAATTTTCAATTTGATGTAACTCACATTGACGCTTAGGAATTGAGAATGTCTTCGACTGTTTCTTCAATCTTCGCCATTAAACTTGGAGCTTGCAAAGCAATTTCGCGTTGTTCATCCAGAACAGCATTTAGAATATCGTTCGTGGTCAATGGGTTGGCTAATACAACACGGAAAACGATGGTGTTCATACGCTGCCATTGGTCTGGGTTCAGTCGAGTACGAGAAACGAATGATTTGCCCGTTTCACGTTGACGCTTTTGGATAAATTGAGTCAGCTGGTTTAACAACTCGTTCAATTTCTCTTTCTGCGTACCTTGTGCTTTTTCTAGCGCTGCTCGCATATGAGTTGGCAAGTAGCGATAGGTCAGTAGGCAAAGCTCAGGCTCAGACACCAACTCAAAGTCTTCCTGCTGGTTGATAAGATCAGCAAAGTAACGAGCCTTGGCAATACTCTGATCGATAAGCAGTTCATAGCCAGGGCGGCTGATGATGTGCATCGCTGCGTAAACCAGCATTGCCATACCTGAACGCGAGCCTTCCAGAGTGTGGCTGCCTAAGTCTTTTGAACCTTTACGCAAGATATACTGCGCGTGATGCTCGATAGACTTCATCGCGTCTGGATCTTTAAACAGAACCATGCCCGCGCCCATTGGGATGTAGAGCTGTTTGTGGGCGTCAATGGTGACCGAGTCTGCAAGCTCAACACCGTCAAGCAGGTGACGATGGTGATTCGACATCAGAGTAGCTCCACCCCATGCTGCATCCACGTGAAAATGGCAATTGTGTTCCGCACAAACTTCGGCGATTTGAGCCAGAGGATCAACACTACCCGTCTCGGTTGTACCTGCAACACCAACGACAGCGATAGGCTTGATGTTTTGTGCTTCAAGCTCAGCGATTTTCACTTTAAGGTCATCAACGATAATGCGGTTATTCGCATCTGTTTTGACAGCAACCAAGCCTTCTTGGCCAAGCCCAAGCACGTCAGCGGCTTTCTTTAATGAGTAGTGGCCACGCTCTGAAACCAGAATTGCCAGTCCTTCATAGCCATAGTGCTTCATGGCTTTGAATAGACCTTCTTTCTCCACGCCTTTAAATGCGCCGTTCGCTTTTAATGCCTTGTTGCGTGCAACCCAAAGCGCAGTAATGTTGGCGACGGTACCGCCAGAACAAAATGCACCGAGAGAGTGCTTCGCACTGTGCATCCACTTAGCGTAGAACATATCGTCCTGTCCGTAGATAAGGCGGTGCAACATACCAAGCACTTGGCGTTCAAGTGGTGTGAATGCTTTCGAAGTTTCAATCTTTACCAAGTTTTGGTTTAAAGCAATCATGATCTTCGACAACGGCATTAAGAAATACGGTAGGGCAGAAGTCATGTGACCAATAAAGCTTGGTGCAGAAGTGTGAACCGAGTGAGATACCAAAGTATCAAGCAGGTGCTCGGTGTGGTCTGAAACGAACTCAGGTTGCTCAGGAATCTGAGCAGAAGAAAAGTCTTTCTCTATTTCGTGTAAAGGCTTTTCTTCTGCCACGATGTGTTCACGAAGAAATTGATTCAAGTTCTGGGAGAGACTTTCGTCGATTTTGGTCAACGTCGAATCTGGACCTTCAGGAATCGTGAAGATCTTTAACAAGCTCTCGAAGCTAACGTCAGCGGTTTTTTGTTCCTTAACCATAGCAAAGAATCTTTGTAGTTATTTTGGTAATGCGAGCGCCACAATCTAAACCAAAACGGGCGCAAAGTCCCGTTTTAATTATTGAAACCCACGTTGCTGAAATGAAATTCTTAGGCGAGGTTTATTCACACTTCTGCTTTTCAATCTTAGCAATTGATTGATTGTACTTATTAAGTGCAGAATCGATCTGTTTTGGATGGCTTAATAAGTCAGCAAAAGCAGAACGTAGGTCATAGTTCTTTGGGTGGTTTGCTGATTGGCGGTCGCTGAACGTCTTTTGTGCCGCTTGGCCTAGTTCATCGCTGCGTGTCGCCAGTTGTTTTACATCGTGCTGTTCTAGCTTCAGCCATGCTTCTACAGGTTGCCCTGTTGCAACACGGCTAGGATCGTTCTTCAAGAAGTAATGTACCGCTTCACGGTTAAGCTCGAAGTGGTGCTTACGACCTTCTAAGAACCACTGACTTACTTCTTTCAAATCAGGGTATTGCGTAACGGTTAGGTCAACGAGATCTTGGTACCACTGCAGAGAAGCGTCGATGTAACCGTCGTATTTATTTGCAAGACATTGCTGATCAGCAGCAAAAGTGAAAGTTGAGCTTGTAGCGAGGAGCGCCGCAACGACAAAGCGTTTCATTGTTATTCCTTTTGGTTGTATTCCCTTTGTAACCCTAATAGGCACTATGCCTTGCCTGTCACTGATTACCGATCCAAGAGTTAAAAATCAAAGGGCTCGATAACAAAGCGGTAAACCAGAAAATTCTCTTTGAATTGAGCATTTTGAGGTTACGTGGGTATTTGAATTTTTGCCGTATTGTAATGGATGTTAAGGACTATTCCTGAGATCTAGCTAGCAAGAGACACAAAGAAAAGCATCATTACAGGCACTAATAAACTTAGGATAAAGCCGCTAACAATCGCGACAGGCACACATCGAACACCACCAGTGGTTTGAATCACCGGTAGGGTAAAGTCCATTGCTGTAGCCCCCGCGTAGCCAATAGCAGTTGAAGGATAAGTACGAATAAATAGTGGAATCGCGACCAATGCAACCAGCTCTCGCATTAACTCAATCAAGAAGGAGGCTCCGCCAAAGATTGGGCCAAATGCATCACCCATCAAAATACCCGCCAGAGAGTACCAGCCAAAGCCCGATGACATTGCTAACGCTTGATAGAGTGGTAGGTCGAGAATCATTCCGGCAATGACGCCACCGATCATGCACGTCAATATGATCACTGAAGCGATTGCCATGCCTTGTTTATTCAAAAGAATCTGGCGCAGCGTTAGGCCACTGTTGCGCAGTTGAATGCCAATAAAGAACAGCAATAGAAATAAAATCCACTCGCTTGCGGTATCAACCCAAGAAAGCCCAATAGGAAGAATTAGGCCAGCAATCAAACCACCGCCAACAACGACCACTAATTTGACCGATTCTAATGCCATAGAAGAGAGAGGAAGTTTCTTTTGATTTTGGTCCGTCTGCAAAGGCAGCAGTTTATCAACCAATGGCAAAGCCATGAGGTTACATACACCCAAGCAAACAAAAAAAGTGCCCGCGTAGAGGAGGATGGTTTGCAGGTTGCTACCAAGGTTATCAAGCGCAGCCAAGCTCAATCCCATCAAAGAGAGGATGACGTAAATAAGGTAAGAGGTCGATTTATTGATCTTCTCCAGTACTGACGAGCGAGAAACTGGAATTAAATAGCCCACCACTAATGGGGCGAAGATAAATAACATCCCTGAGAACATAAAGCTCAATGATTCCTTTCTGAGATAAGCAAGATAATTCAGCCACGCAAAAATGAATCAGAATACTATCTGAATGAAGTCGTGGCTGGATTTTGATGTATTAGAGATTAAAGACCGCTTGCGTTAAGCACTTCTTTAATTTCACTTTGGAAGTCAGTATCACTCATATTGCTGAGATCGTACAAGACCTCGGCGCCAGTTAAATTGAACTCTACTTCGTGATCTTCGATACGGTCATCTTGATTACGGAACATTAAGAGGTGATTAGCAATGCGAGCAATATCGAGGTAGCTGACCTCTGGACGTGAAGCTTCGTATTTCTCATTAGATGAAACTTCGCGGAAATCGTTATCAAAGCCCCATTTCTCAAGCACTAATTTACTTGTTGCAGAACAGCGTGTCTGGAATATCTGTAATGCGATATCTGGATCGAGGTAATTACCGCGATCAAGATACAAGTGGTATTCGTTTATCAAGCAGAACAAGCCGATGTCCGCCAATAAGCCAACCAACAATGCCTTCTCTTGTTCTAGATGACCATAAGTCGCAGGTTCATGCTTGCGAAACTCCTGAACGACCAACACCATGGTTGCGCCAAGCTCACGAGAAACTGCGGCACTTTTCACCAAGATACTATTACATTCTTTGGTTAAGTTTACTGAATGCTTTAATTGTTCAATCGCTTGTGCAGTGACAATGTCTCTTACGCGAAGAATACCGAGTCGAGAAACGGCCGTTATTAAGTCATTACAAGTGATATTGCGACGATTAAAGATAACGGAGTTCGCGACACGCACGACAACAGCAGCTAGGCCAGGATCTTCTAAAAGTGCATTGGCAACGTCTGCGATGGTGGTGTGTTCTTCAGTGCAAAGCTGTTGAATCCTGAGTACGACATCTGGGATCGGAGGAAGGGAGATTTTGCCAGTAGAAATAGACTGTTCTACCAGCTGAGCGAACTCAGATTCGAGTGCTTTTATAAGCTTATCTCTATTATTCGGTAGCCAGAAAAATGATAGATGTTCCATTACGACGCTGTGCTTGAGAGCTTTCGTACAGTGTACCCTCACAGTATGTTAGTTATCAATTAAATACCTGTCTCGCTTTCGCAATTGCCGCATTAATCACCAAAATGCTTAATTTTTGGCAGTGATCGCGTCAAAAAAACATCGGTCTAGGAGTTGTAAGTGTGAAACTAATCACGTATGTTGAATTTGTACTTTGGCATCTGTGACATAGATCCTAACTTATTTTTCAACGTTAAGTATGATTAAGACAGTTGGTGAGCGCAATTCACAAAAAATACGCCAACATATCGACAATTTATAATTCGCTACAAGCTGCTGTTTATCTGGTGACATCGCTAATCGGGGTAACTTATTCCAATTAAAGAGGTCAATGGACATGACAGACCAAGCTTTTTTTAACTATGTAAGCAATTTTAGTGAGTACCAAAAACGTTCAATGTTCGGCGGTATTGGTTTATTCAGCAACGACGCAATGTTTGCTCTGGTAAGTAACGACTGCTGTTACTTGCGTGGTGGCAATGGCCTCGATGAAGAGTTTACTCAACTAAACTGTGAAAAATATAAGCACGTCAAAAAACAAACGACGGCAACGGTAAATTATTACGATGTAACAGAATTGTTCGATTCCGGTTTTGCTGGGTTGGATGAGCTGCTACAAAAATCAATTAATTGTTCTATCAAGGAACGCAAATACCAAAAGTCTTCAGCCAGTAGACGTTTGCGTGATCTACCGAATATGCAGCTAACACTAGAGCGTATGGTAAAGAAAGCGGGTATTGATGACGTAGACACGTTTTTGGAGCTTGGCTCAGTAGAAGTCTTCAACAAAGTAAGAGTGGCATACGGCAGTGATGTAGACGTTAAGCTGCTTTGGAAGTTTGCTGGTGCGATTGATGGTATCCATTGGGAACTGATCCAAGAACCACGCAAGAAGCAGCTACTGGCTATGTGTGAATAAATCTATTTAGTTTCACGATGATTGACTCGTTTAGGATGAAGTTAGCGAGTCATAAAAGGTGAGTGTTGAAAGCGACAAAAAGGAAGTTGATGTTTTTGACCACTTCATTTGAGTTAGTCATTGCAACAAATTAGTTTTTACCCATAAAAAACCGAGGCATATGCCTCGGTTTTTTTATTTTTTTGCTTCTGTTGGAGCGTAATCAAATGATTGATTAGAACTTGAAGCGAGTCGTGAACATTACTTGGTCACCGTAGAAGTCGTTGATACGCGCTTCTGCACCTAGAGAGAATAGCTCTGTAGAGTGGAATCGAGCGTAAACCGAACCGATCCAATCGTCATCGTTGTCGATAGATACGTAACCTGCTTTACCACCCACTTCTAGCTGAGGACCAAGCCACTGGCGTACACCAAGGTTAAGTTCCATACCCACGTCTGTGCTGCTTGAGTTTGCTGGCTGCACAACACGCATTAGCATTTCACCTGTTAGGTCTGCCCAGTTGTTAAGTGGAGAGTGGAAACCAAAACCTGCAGCTGAGTCAAAATCGCCATCGAATTCAGAATCGATGCGCGCAACTACGTGTGCATTTGGATGGATTGATTTGCTAAAACCAGCACCGAATGTCACAGGGCTTGCACCAATGCGAGCTTCCATGTAGTCGTAGCTAAAGTTGCTCATTGTTGCTGGAGCGTTGTAGTCGTTCGCAGCTAGAGCTTGGCTAGATGCCAGCAAAAGGGCAGTGGCTAATAGTGTTTTACGCATAACTAACGATAAACCTTGTCTTATAGTTCCATGGATCCAAGTAACCACTTGAACCGTAATCTGATTTGTTCGACATCATAATAAAAACCAAGGTCGACGACCAACAAAAAAGTGTCGATGTTTTGTCAAATGAGTCAATTGTGCCATGTTCACAGCAAAAAACGCGCCATGCAGGAGGTATCTTGGCGCCTTTTTCTCGCAAAACGATTATTCGCCGAAGCTTGCTCGTCTGTCAGCCATTGCATTGAGGATGGCTTCTGTATCCAGAATTGAGGTCCACGACAACAGGTTGTCATCATTTTCTATCATAAAAGCAGTCAGTTGAGACGTGGTTGCTTCCCGCAGTTCTTCACCTTTCCATGGCTTGGCGATGTAGTAATCGAGACTTCCATGATTTACAGCTTCAACGGTGTCTTCTAGGCCTGCTTGCCCGGTGAGCAAGAGTTTACGTGCCGATTTTGTGTCACCATTTTGACTGAGCTCGATTAAAAAGCTTATACCGGTCTGCTCTGGCATGATGTGGTCACAAAGAATGAGGGCGAGCTGAATGCCATCTTCCGCCATTTCTTCAATCACTTGTTTGGCTTCCGTGACGGATTCCGCGCCTTCGACAACAAAGTTATCTTCAAATGGAATCAAATCCTGAAGGACACTATCCAAGACTTCTCTTTCATCATCTACGCACAAAATCAGATATTTAGTCATGCTTCATCTCCTTCTTGAGTGATAGGTAACCAGACGGTCATGCAAGTGTACTGGTTGAGCTCAGACTCCACCTCTATCCAGCCTTTATGGCTAGCCATAATTTGTTGGCAGATAGAAAGTCCGATTCCTAAGCCGAAATTGCCTTCTTTCTTGGTTGTAAAGTTGAGTTCAAAAATGGCTTTTTGTTGTGATTTTGGGATGCCGCATCCGTTGTCTTTGAATGAGATGACAGCGTAGGTTTGATTATTTTCCTCGACCGATCGCGATCGAATAGTCAGCTCGCCTTTATCGGGGAAGGCATCAATCGCGTTGGAAATCAGGTTGGTCCAAACTTGCTGCAGCGCAATGGGTTGGCAGAGCGTATGAGGCAGCGGAGCGTAGTCAGTAGTGACCTTGTGCATTTTGAGTTTGTTTTCAAAGATCACTAACGTATCTTCAATGCCTTCATGCAGATCAGCAAAGTGCAGGCTTTCATCATCGGAACGAGCATATCCCTTCAAGCTCTTCACCATGTCGGCAATGCGGGCGGCGCAAACATTTATCGAACGAAGTGATGAGCCGACTTGATGATATTGCTCTAAAGTTCCTAATGTCTGTAATGATTCCGCTTTTTGACGGCTAAGCTCTGTTATCAACGTTTGATCGGATTCGAGACCAAGGTTCACGACTTTTTTGGCTAGGTTCCTATCTGGCAGGGAGTTGCTAAGCTGTTTAACGCGCTCTCTTAACTCCGCGGTTGAGGCTGGCTTAACCTTTTGGGCTCTAGTCAACAAACCAACGCCCTTTTCTTGAATGTCGTGGCTAGGGAGTTCTGTGAGCAGATTCTCCAGTGTATGCGTCAGATTTTCCACCCCGCGGAGAATGGCTGCGATAGGGTTGTTTAACTCATGGGCAACGCCGGCGACAAGTTGCCCAAGCATCGCCATTTTCTCTCTCTCAATAAGTTGCTGGTGGGCAGATTCTAGAGACTCCAGAGTTTTTTGTAGCTGTAACTTGGTGTTGATGCTGCGTTGCAATCGTCGGTTGAAATGACGGAGGAGCAGGTTAGTAAAGAGCGGTAATAAGTTTGAATCGCTCTGCATTACTTTGCGGAATTCGTTTCGATCTAGCTTAATGACTTCTGTTTGAGTCAGGGTCAGTGCTGTAGAAAATGAGTTTTCTCCGGTGACAAAGGACATGCCGCCAATGATATTACCTTTAGAGTGGCGAACCACCTCACGTTGCATTCCCAGCTCGTCGCGTTTGTACAGCGCAACTTCACCACTGGTGATAAACCACAAGAAACTGTTGGGTTCACCTTCTACCGTCAGTAAGTGTTCTGGGGAGTAGGTTCGACATGCTTCACTATCGTCATCTTGTTCAAAGAAATGTTGTAGTGTGCTGATCACTTGTTCCGCCAGCTCTTCGTCAGAAAGGGAGTGGTAGTCGTTCAAGAAACCAGCTTGATAGTTGCTCATTTGATTTTCGATGTGAGCACGAAGCAACTTGTGCTGGTCGAGAATTTGGCTGTAGCTAAGTAAGTCCTCTCTATCGTGACGAAGAATAAATTGGGTAAGTTCTTTTTGTGCCGTATTGAGCAACACCTTGTCTGGCAGTGGTTTCGTTAAGCAATGATCTAGGCGTCCTTCATTGACGGCGGTTAAGATTGCCTCAATATCAGAAGAATAACTGATAAGGATCTTTCGAGCTTGCTCGGTATGGGGGTTACGATCTAAACCGATAAGAAAATCGACGCCGTTGAAATGCGCGTGATGGCTAGCGATAACGAGTGCCACTTTTTGTTCTCTTTCTTCGAGATATTCGAGAGCGCTCTGTGCTTCTTCTATCGATTCTACCGACAGAATATCAAACTTGCTCCAGAAGGCAGACAACTCCAAGCGAAACTGCTCGGCACTAATGGGATTGTTGTCGAGGCACAATACGGCGTAGCGGTTCACAGTGGTTTGAGCTCCGGTTAAAACTTGGCACTAATAACATATCAATTAAATACAAGAATGGTTGGGAGCTGGGTATTGTTCTCGATTAATGAACTAAAATAACCATCAATAGTCTGATATATCTCAATGTTTTATCCGCTTTGGGTTTGGGTTAGACTGAGCACAAATACTCAATAAGTGACGTTATGGAAAATCTAAAAAAAATGGGTGCCATCGGTGGCGCTATTTCTCTTGCACTATGTTGGCCACTAGCGGTTGGTCAGATTGGTCAATCTATTATTGAAGACGGCATTGCCAATATGAACGATGAGATGGTGAAAGGCGAGGTTGTTGAGTATGACCGCGGTTACTCATCTTCCGTTGTTTTGACGCGTTACACCGTGGTTGATCCAGAAGTCAAAGCGCAGCTTGAACGTGATGGTTTGCCAACAGCATTTGATGTGACCAGTGACGTAACTCATGGTTTCACAAGCCTAAGTGCAGATTCTAGATTGGTAGACGCGGATTTCTTGCCGTTGACAATGCACAGCCAAACTCAGCTTAACGGTAATACCGATTTCACGCTTGATTTAGCGAGCTGGAACTACCAAAACGACGCTCAAGGCATGCACCTTTCATCAAGTCCTGCTCAGGTTAAAGGTAACGTGACAGTTCTTGGTGATTTGAACTACCAAGTGTCGATCCCTTCGGTACAAATTGATTTTGAAAACGGCGAAGAAATTCACCTCACTGAATTGACTGGCGATGGTAAAGGCAAACAAGCGAAAGGTTACTGGTTAGGTGAGCAATCTTTCTCACTGCAAAAGCTGGATATCGTCGATGCGCAACTGGCGCCTTTGTTCCTGATTGAAAATGCTAGCTACAGTGGCAATACCTCTCTCAACGAAGCGGGTGATAAGCTGAGTTCGAAACTGGTGTTGGATGCGAAGCAAATGCGCCTAACGGATGGAACCGATGTTGATAACTTCAAGCTGGACTTTGCTATTGGCGACGTAGATAGCAAATCGTTTGATGAGATCATGTCAATTTACCAAAGCTCGCCAATGCTTGATGAGCAAGAAATCCAAAAACTGTTGCCACATATTGATGCGATCTTCAGCAAAGGCTTTAGTCTTTCTGTGAACGAACTGTCTTTGGCGTTTGGTGAAGGTAAGTTCCGTAATGAATGGCAACTGTCTGTTCCTCAAGGCACGGACAACATCACTCAAGACCCAATGAAGTTGATGACAGCAACGAGTGGTTCACTTAACACCTACTTCTCGGATGAGCTGGTGGATCTCTACCCATTCATTCAAGAAAGTGTTGATGAGTTGATGGTGATGGAGCTTATCGAGAAAAAAGACGACGGTTATGAACTAAAAGCGCAAATTTCGGATGGGAAATTGAAGTTCGAAAATGGACAAGAGTTTCCTTTAATCGCACTGCTTATGCCAGCGATGATGCAATAGAGAAGTTTACAAAGTAAGTTTTTAGCTTTTTCAGTTAAAAAAGAGGTCGTAAGACCTCTTTTCTTGTTTTTATCCCTGCAAAAACGTGATATTAATTTCGTCATACTTACTTAGCAGGAGCAATGAGCATCATGGAACAAAATACGGACAACGTATTTAACTTCAGTGCAGGGCCAGCTGGTCTGCCAAAAGCAGTCATGCAGCAAGCACAAAAGGAGCTAATCAACTGGCAAGGTCTTGGTACTTCAGTGATGGAGATCAGTCACCGAAGTAAAGAGTTCATCAAGGTTGCGCAAGAAGCAGAGCAAGACCTTCGTGATCTTCTGAATATCCCAGACAATTACAAAGTACTGTTTTGCCAAGGTGGTGCTCGTGCTCAATTTGCCGCTGTTCCACTTAACTTGCTAGGTGATGCGGAAACTGCGACTTACATTGATGGTGGTTACTGGGCAGAAAGTGCCGTAGCAGAAGCGAAAAAGTACTGTGAACCTGACGTGTTTAATGCAAAAACAGTCATCGATGGAAAGGCTGCTGTGCTGCCAGCAACAGAGTGGAAGATCTCACCAGACGCGGCTTACGTTAACTTCTGTCCTAACGAAACCATTGATGGTGTTGAAATTAACGACCTACCAGTAACAGACAAACCAATCGTTGCTGATATGTCTTCAACCATTCTTTCTCGTGAAATTGACATTTCAAAGTACGGCGTGATTTACGCTGGCGCACAGAAGAACATTGGCCCTTCTGGTATCGCGATTGCCATCGTACGTGATGATCTGCTTGGCTTGGCGAAGCAAGTACTACCAAGCATTTTGGATTACAAAGTGTTGGCAGAAAAAGAGTCGATGTTCAATACGCCACCAACGTTTGCTTGGTACTTGTCTGGTCTGGTATTCAAATGGCTGAAAGAACAGGGCGGCGTGAAAGCGATTGAGCAAGTAAACCGTGAGAAAGCGGCGCTGCTTTACGATTACATCGATCAGTCAGATTTCTACCGCAATGGTGTTTATTCAGCTAACCGCTCTCTAATGAATGTTCCATTCCAGCTTGCGAAGCCAGAGCTTGACGGCACATTCCTAGAGCTTGCTGATGCGAAAGGCCTTAAAGCGCTAAAAGGTCACCGAGCAGTAGGAGGGATGCGTGCGTCAATCTACAACGCGATGCCTCTTGAGGGTGTTCAAGCGCTTGTCGATTTCATGCGTGAGTTTGAGCAACAGTACGCTTAAACATTTGCTGTGATATAATCCAAAAAGGCGTCGCAAAAGCGGCGCTTTTTGCTTTCTGCAGCACAGTGAAATCGTCAATGGAAGCATTCGCACATTTCCATGGCGCTTGTTTGAATCGGTACTTGTGGTTCGCTATGTTTGTTTTGATGTCAGTCATTTTCGAGGGGTCTTGTGAGATATCTGAGCTGTTTCCTTCTCTTGTTTCTTCCTTCTTTGATTTCCGCGCAGGAAATCCAAGTGTGGAGTGGTATTGAGTACTCCACGGTTGCTGAAATCAATGAGCGATTTCAGGAAGAGACGGGCAATACACTCGCCATCCGAGAATTTGATGTTAATAATATCCGCTCTGAGTTGCTGCTCGCTAAACAAACCGGGATTACAGTACCTGATGTAATTTGGGTGCCTTCAGACTTTCTTGGTTTACACGATTACTTTGACCTCGCCAAGATTCCACCGAGTTGGATAGAGGAAAAGAGTATTGAACCTAAAGCTCTTGAATTAGTAACGGTAGATGGTGCCATCTACGGTGTGCCACTCGGTTTGGGGAATCACCTTGTTTTGTACGTGAATACAAAACTGACGGATGACATACAGCCGACATGGGAAACGTTATTGGAAAAAGCGAAGCAGGGAGAAAACGCCCTAGCGATGCAATATCCCAACATGTACTTTCTTATGTCGTTCGTTCCTATGTTCTCTGATCGCAGACCTGAACCACTTACAGATATCGATGTCTCTGCGTTAGCTGCGGCACTCAAATTCTATGGCGCGTTGCCTGAAAAAGGGGTGGTGCACGATGAAGTATCTCAAGAGCAAGCGCGCGCTCAGTTCATTCAAGGCAAAGTCCCGTATTTTATTGATGGAGACTGGGCTTTGGGTGAGTTGAAGCAGCATTTTTCAACTGAGCTGAAGATCAGCAGCTTACCGACTTACAATAACCATCACATGCATTCTCTGAGTGGTGGGAAGGTGCTCGCTTTCAATGCCGAAGCCATGGCAAATAGCGGTAAACGTAAAGCAATGCGCACTTTGGCCACGATTGTACAAAACCCTGAGTTTATTGAAGATGTGATTATTAGGGT